>NZ_JADDXT010000002.1:3383550-3691145 GCF_015330165.1 Zobellia roscoffensis | reverse complement strand
AAACGGAGTGACTAGATTTTTTTCGGTTGAGAACAAGCATTTCTCGCAATATTTCATGCTTTTCAATGAGTTGTTCCTGCAGCTTATTTAATTCTGATAAGAGCTTCTTACGGTCAGAATCTGGTTCAACGAGTTGTCCTCTTACTTTTAAAAACTTAGAGGTCAAAAGGTAGGTCTCTGTAAATATTTCCTCAATCTCTCCCTTTGGATTTAAATAGTGCCAAGCTACCACTGCCAAGAAATACCACAAACTTCCAACCCCTACAAATAGAGCGTATTCATAAGTATTTAGTAGCAGAGGGTCATGTGCAAAACTAAGAATCAACGCTAATAGCCCCGAAAAACTAACCAATGTAGCCCTAAACCCAAAAACGGATATATACGCCAATGAAAAAGAAAGAACCCCAAGAATAGGAATCAATATATAGGCAGATAAATCTAAATACCCCCCAATAAAGCTAATAACTACCACCAATACTGTAGCACTAAGTATAGCTATTCTTTTATGTCTAAAACTCCCGCTTGCATTACTGGGTGCACTCCATAATGCTCCAAAACAAATAGCCAGCCCCACCTCTAACTGATCAAAATATAATCCTAACAAAATAGGGGTGCTAACGGTCAATCCTACCAAAACAGCTTTTGAAAAATCCGTGCTTTTCAAAAATTGAAGAAATTCTCTAAAACTGCTCATTATATCACCCCTAATCTTTCCCAAAAAACATTGCTTTTGAAGCTCAAAGATAGCCCATAACTTTGGCGTACTTTAAAATGCCCGGTTTTCTTTCTCAAAAGTAACCTGTCACTCCATAAAATGGCAACACCTTTGGATGATTTGTTTCGTGATTTTACTTTTTTTAATGCCCATCCTGATTTAACTTTAGCTTTAAATTTGCCCTATGAAGAATACGATTTCTGCTCGCGTTGCCGATTTCCTTAAAAACTACCCCCCATTTAACGAGGTAGCCACTAAAGAGCTGGAAAGCTTATCTGAAGAAGTAAGTATTGTCTACAAAGTAAAGGGTGAGGTTATATTTACCATAGATGAGGAAGCGCACCAGTATTTTTACGTGGTACACAAAGGCGCCGTGGTACTTACCAAAGAGCCCAATGACGAGGTGGTAGATTTATGTGATGAGGGAGATATTTTTGGCCTACGCCCTCTAATAGCCAATGAAAATTATAAAATTGGAGCCAAGGCCTATGAAGAAACCATTCTCTATGCAATTCCTATAACAGACTTTAAACCTGTTATTAAAAAATATGGCGCAGTGGGTACTTTTCTAATTGAGAGTTTCGCCTCTAATACTAGAAACCCTTATTCAAAAAGCTATAGAGGAAAACTTTACGATGCTACTTCACCAACCGAAGGAAACCAGATAAATGACAAAGAACTACTTGACCTGCAAGGTGTACCTTACTCTAAAAAACTAATAACATGCTCTGAAAATACCACCATAAAGACTATAGCTAGTAAAATGACGGAGAAAAAGGTAGGGTCTGTACTGGTTGTAAACGATAAGCTTCCCGTGGGTATAATCACAGATAAGGATTTGAGGAATAAAATTGCTACTGGCCTTTTCCCCATTACCACTAGGGCGAAAAATATAATGAGTTCACCGGTAATTACATATCCAAAAAAAATGACAGTGACACAAGCCCAAATGGCCATGATGAAAAGTAACATCAGCCATTTGTGCCTTACTCTAGATGGAACCCCAAATACAGAAGCTGTAGGCATTATTAGCAAACATGATATTATGTTTGAACTGGGCAATAACCCAGCAGTACTTATAAAAGCCATAAAAAGAGCCAATGGTTTTAAAAAACTAAAAGCGGTCCGCAGAAGAATTATGAGCTTGCTTCAAGGGTATTTAGACCAAAACATACCTCTAACCCTTACATCAAAAATCATTTCAGAGCTCAATGATGCTTGTATCAAGCAAATTATTAAAATCGCCTTGAACAAAATGGACGCTCCGCCACCTGTTAAATTTGCATGGTTAGCCATGGGAAGCCAAGGGCGTAGTGAACAGTTGCTACATACCGATCAAGATAATGCCTTAGTTTTTGAAAATGTGCCTGATGACCAACTAACCGAAACTCGAGAATTCTTCTTAGACTTAGCCAAAATTGTAACCAAAGGACTTTTTGATATTGGATATGAATATTGTCCGGCAGAAATGATGGCGTCCAACCCTGATTGGTGCTTAAGCCTTTCGGAATGGAAAGAGCGTACCCTTCATTGGATTACAAACCCTGGTCCGGACCAAGTGCTACTTTCGTCCATATTTTTTGATTACAACCTTTCCTATGGCGAAACTAGCTTGGTTAACGATTTGAGCGCACACCTTTTTGAAACTACGGATAAATACCCTAATTTCTTTTTACACTTGGCCAGCGGAGCATTGCAAAGTCCATCACCTAGTGGTTTTTTTAGAAGTTTTCTTGTTGAAGAAGATGGTGAGTATAAAGATTTTTTTGATTTAAAACGAAGAGCATTAATGCCCTTAATAGATGGTGCTCGTGTTCTGATTTTATCCCACAAGGTGAAATTGATCAACAATACGGCAGAACGATTTGAAAAATTGGCAGAATTAGAGCCCAACAACGAGGAATTATTTTTAGCCTGTTCCTATGCCACCAAAGCTTTATTAAAGTTTAGGACAAAGCATGGTCTATTGCATAATGATTCTGGTAGGTTCATTGCTCTAACCAAACTTACTAAAGAGGAGAAGATTAAACTAAAACGTTGTTTTAAAACCATTAAAGACCTCCAAGAACTTCTTAAAATTCGTTTTAAAGTAACAAACCTACTCGGCTAATGAATTTATTTAAGAAACGAAAAAAAAACTACCCTGATTTTTGGATGGAATACGAGGCCAAATTTGAAAAAAAGGCATCATACACCATTCCCGAAATTCGCTTTGTGGTGTTTGATACCGAAACTACTGGATTTGATTATGATGATGACCGAGTACTGTCTATTGGTGCGCTGTCAATAAAAAATAACAGCATTCAAATAAGTGATAGCTTTGAAGCATTTTTATATCAACATTTTTACCATGCTAAGAACATTGAGATTCACGGTATTTTACAGGAAGAACGCCAGGAACGTATAACCGAACTGGAAGCCTTGATTCAATTTTTGGAATACATAGGAAATTCCGTTTTGGTAGCCCATCATGCAGGATTTGATAAAAACATGATTAACCACGCTTTGAATCGCCATGGCATGCCGAACCTAAAAAATAAATTTTTGGATACTTCCGTACTCTACAAAAGAACGTTAATTAATTCTCCTCTCTTACCGGTTAAGCCACAATACTCACTAGACGAGCTTGCAGAAAAATTCGACATATCTAAAAAAGATCGCCACACCGCATTGGGTGATGCTTATATTACGGCTATTGCTTTCATGAAAATTGTTCAAAAGTTAAAAACGAAGAAGAATTTCTCAGCTAAAAAACTATTAAAATAATAACTACTTACCATTTAAGTAACCCAACACATTAGACTCTATACGATTCTGAATATCAGATATATCTGCTTTTACAAAAGTCTCCCCTGTAATGTTTTCGTAGAGCTCTATATAACGCTCTGAAACCGAATGAATATACTCATCTGTCATCTCTGGTAAGGTCTGCCCTTCCAGCCCCTGAAAATCATTTTGAATCAACCATTGCCGCACAAATTCTTTGGATAATTGCTTTTGAGGTTCCCCTTTGGATTGCAACTCTTCATAGGTATCCGCATAAAAATATCTTGAAGAATCCGGTGTGTGAATCTCGTCTATTAAAACAATTTTATCGTCTTTTGTCTTCCCAAATTCATATTTGGTGTCTACCAAAATAAGTCCTCTTGAGGCCGCAATTTGGGTTCCTCTTTCAAAAAGGGCCCGTGTATATTTTTCCAACACCTCATAATCCGCTTCAGAAACAATACCTCTTTTAAGAATATCCTCTCTTGAGATATCCTCATCATGATCCCCCATTTCCGCTTTGGTAGCAGGCGTAATAATGGGCTCGGGAAATTTATCATTTTCCTTCATTCCCTCCGGCATAGGTACGCCGCACAACATGCGTTTACCGGCCTTATACTCACGCGCAGCATGACCCGATTGATAGCCCCTAATTACCATTTCTACTTTAAAAGGCTCGCAAGCATGCCCTACCGCAACATTTGGGTCTGGTGTACCCATCAACCAATTGGGGACAATATCCTTGGTAGCATCCATCATCTTTGTAGCAATCTGGTTTAGTATTTGTCCTTTGTAAGGAATACCCTTTGGCATCACCACATCAAAAGCCGATAAGCGGTCCGTGGCCACCATGACCAAAACCCCATTTTCAAGTTCATATACTTCACGTACCTTGCCTTTATAAATACTTTTCTGGCCCGGAAATTTAAAATTGGTATCTGTAATGGTACTGCTCATTGGATAATGGTAATTTTCAATGTAAAAGAAAGGTTGCTATTAATTCTGGTGCTCTATATTCTTGTAGGCATCAATAACTTTTTTCACAAGTTTATGACGGATAACATCTTTATCATCTAGATAAACGATTTCAATACCTTGGGTGTTCTTAAGAATCAAAAGCGCTTCCTTAAGACCTGAAATTACCCTTCTTGGTAAATCTATCTGACCAGGGTCTCCCGTAATTAAGAATTTGGCATTTTTCCCCATACGGGTAAGAAACATTTTCATCTGCGCATGTGTGGTATTCTGTGCCTCGTCTAAAATAACAAAAGCATTATCCAACGTACGTCCACGCATAAAAGCCAAAGGTGCAATTTGTATGATGTCGTTCTCTATTAAATGTGCCAATTTTTCAGCAGGAATCATATCTCTTAGCCCGTCATACAAAGGTTGCATATACGGGTCTAATTTTTCTTTTAAATCTCCCGGTAAAAAGCCAAGATTCTCACCAGCCTCTACTGCAGGTCTAGTTAAGATAATACGCCTTACCTGCTTTTCTTTCAGCGCTTTAACAGCAAGTGCAACCCCCGTATAGGTTTTGCCGGTACCCGCAGGCCCTATGGCAAAAACCATATCGTTTTTCTTGGCCGCATCAACTAACTTTCGCTGGTTTACGGTTTGTGGCTTTATAAGCCTACCATTAACACCGTGCACCAATGTTTCGTCACTATTTGCGGGCGATTCATAATCTGAAGACGTATTACTGGTAAGTACCCTTTCGATTATATTTTCGTCCAGTTTATTGTATTTGCCAAAGTGCACCGTAAGCATATCAAAACGCCGTTCAAATTCCTCAAGGAGTTCTTCATCGCCGTAGACTTTTATTTTGCTTCCCCTAGCTACTATTTTCAACTTTGGAAAATACTTTTTAAGCAAGTCAATATTTTCATTTTGTTGCCCAAAAAATTCCCTTGGGCTTATCTCGGTAAGTTCTAATATAAGTTCGTTCAAAAAACAGAGGTGTTAAAATGAAAGCCTGTGAACATAATATTTCGCTTGGCTATTTTTTTGTTATAATTTTGTTTAACAAACTTAACGAAAATTTCAGTTTGCCTAACTAAAACATATCAACATTACTGTATGATAGCGAACTTAAATAATCATATTCTTTTACTCTCAAATAGCATCCTGCACTCCTTTCTACACAGGTTTAGCGTGGTAATTACGGTTTCACGCTTCATTGGTCGTTTATTCCGATTTAACAAAAAACCTGTTTTTCCTGATGTAAATGAAAGTAATTTATGAATCCGATTATAACGCTAACCACAGATTTTGGTCTTAAAGACTATTTTGTAGGCACCCTTAAGGGAACCATATATAAAGAACTTAACGATGCCAGAATAGTTGATATCTCCCATAACATAAGTCCGTTTAACATTCAAGAATGTGCCTATATCCTAGAAAATTCATACAAGCATTTTCCCGAGGGCACTATACACATTGTTGGGGTGGACTCAGAACCCACTCCAGAGAACCAGCATGTGGCAGTATTGGTAAATGGCCATTATTTCATAAGTGCCAACAACGGAGTTATTGGTCTTATTACCAGCGAAATAAAACCCGAAAAGGTAGTGGAATTAAATATTCCCAACCCTAGTCACGGTTCTTTTCCCGTATTGGACGTGTTCGTTCAGGTTGCCTGCCATATAGCTCGTGGCGGCACTTTAGAGGTGGTAGGAAGATCATTTGACCAGCTTAAAGATTTAAGAGAGTTCTCACCCACTGTTACGGATAATGGAAGTAAAATAATTGGTAGCGTTGTATATATTGATAATTATGGAAACGTGGTAACCAATATCAGCAGGAACTTTTTTGAAGCCTACCGTAAGGGAAGGGATTTTGAGATTACCGCACGCACCACCAAGTTTACCAAGATTCATAATAAGTACAGCGACATCATTAACTTTGACCTTGAGAAAAGTCAGCGTAAAGGTGCTGGAGACCGGTTAGCACTCTTTAATAGCGCCAATTACATTCAGCTTGCTATTTATAAAAGTGACCTGAATACAGTTGGCGGAGCCTCTACCCTGCTTGGTCTTGATTTTAGGGACACCATTACCATTACCTTCTCATAACAGATTAAAAAACGACTTGGATTGTATTTAACAAATGTTCGTTTAATTTATAATTGTTTATAAATTTGGGATTATACTTTTAAGTATGTTTTAAAAATAACCATAAACCGAATGTATTTTGCTCCTTGTCAACTGGGGCGTTCAAAATCTAAAGCCGTATATGCTTGCCATTTTTAAACGTGAAATACAATCGTTCTTTACATCGCCCATAGGGTATTTGGTCATCGGGCTTTTTCTTGTACTGAACGGATTGTTCCTTTGGGTATTCAAAGGCCCTTTTAATATTTTCGATTACGGCTTTGCCGATCTAAGTAACTTTTTTCTCCTAGCGCCTTGGGTATTTCTTTTTCTGATACCCGCTATAACCATGAAAAGTTTCTCTGAAGAAAAAAAATTAGGGACTTTAGAGCTGCTTTTTATTAAACCCATTTCAATTTGGGAAACGGTTCTTGGAAAGTTCTTCGGAACTTTCGCTTTAGGACTTATAGCTCTTGTACCCACGCTGCTTTATGTATATACGATTTCTCAATTGGGCACCACAATAGGCAACTTAGATACCGGACTGGTTCTAGGCTCTTATTTTGGCACCTTATTTTTAATGAGTTGTTATACGGCAATAGGTTTATTGGCTTCAACTTTATCAGAAAATCAGATTGTCGCTTTTATAGTTGGTTTAATTCTATGCTTTCTTTTTTATTACGGATTTGAAGCTCTTGCTACTATTTTTGAGGGAGAAACTTTAGTCTTTATTGAGAAGTTAGGGATGAAACATCATTTTGATAGTATAGCAAGAGGTATTTTAGATACACGAGATTTAATTTATTTTATCAGTTTGACTATTCTCTTTCTTTTTCTAACCGTTGTACAACTTAAAAATACGAACCGGTGATGAAAAAAAGTTTAATTTCTATAGTTTCCGCCTTAGCGATTCTAATCGTTTTGAATTTTATTTCCGGTTGGGTGTATACGCGCTTTGACCTTACGGAAGACCACAGGTACACCTTGTCCGAAGAAGCCCTACAAACTGTTGAATCTTTTGACCAACCTGTTATTGTTGATGTGATTTTAGATGGAAATCTTCCTCCTGAATTCATAAAACTACAGACCGAGACGCGCCAGCTACTGGAGGAATTTGCATCCAAGAACAGTAATATAAAATTCAGTTTTATAAATCCGTTGGAGGACGCCTCACAAATTGATGGCACAATTACGGATTTGCAAGCATTAGGACTGACTCCCGCTCAAATTACAGTTGAAGAAAATGGCAAGACTTCTCAGGAAATTGTTTTTCCATGGGCCATGGTCAACTACAACAATAAGACCGTTAAGGTTCCCCTGTTAAAAAACAAACTGGGTGCTACCACCGAAGAACGAGTCAACAATTCCGTTCAACATTTAGAATATGCCTTTACGGATGCTTTTGCTAAAATAAGTATAACTGAAAAGAAACAGATTGCCGTATTAAAAGGTAATGGTGAGTTAGATGACATTCACTTAGCGGATTTCTTGACCTCCATAAAAGACTACTATAATATTGGTGCCATTACTTTAGATTCGGTAGCTACCAATCCTCAAAACACACTAGACCAGCTTAAAAACTACGATTTGGCCCTAATAGCCAAGCCCACAGAGCCGTTCACGGATGCCGAGAAATATGTGTTGGACCAATATATAGTGAGCGGAGGAAAATCTATGTGGCTCATTGATCAGGTAGATATGGAACTGGACAGCCTTTTCAACGAAAATGGTTCTGCCATGGCATTACCAAGGGACTTAAACCTAAATGATTTCTTTTTTAAATATGGCGTTCGAGTGAATCCCAATTTGGTAAACGACATGTATTTTACCCAAATTGTCCTAGCTTCGGGCGAAGGTAACGCTTCCGAATACAATCCCGTGCCATGGTATTACAATCCTATGGTTTTTTCAAAAAATGACCATCCGATCAACAATAACCTAGAAGCTATTCGCTTTCAATTTGCCAATTCTATAGACACTTTGGCCAATACCTATACAAAAACGGTACTTCTATCAAGCTCACCCTTATCTAAATTGGACGGCACACCAAAACAAATTAGCCTAGACCTTATTAACACACCTCCCAAAAAAGAGCTGTACAACAAAGGAAATAATCCGCTGGCCGTTCTGGTATCGGGAAAATTTACCTCGGCCTTCGCAAATAGAATCAAACCAATTACTTTAAAAGGGGCTTTGGACAAAGGTGAAAAGAACCAAATGTTGGTGGTTTCCGATGGCGATATTATCCGGAATCAAATACGGAACAACCGGCCGTTAGAATTAGGCTATGATAAATGGACAAACAACTATTACGGCAATAAAGAATTTTTAATAAATGCGTTGAATTTCCTTTTAGACGAAAAAGGACTTATAAACATTAGAAATAAAAAAGTTGCGGTACCCTTTCTGGATGCCCAAAAGATGACAGACCAAAAAACTAAATGGCAACTAATAAATATTGGCCTTCCCGTGGGGTTGACACTTCTTTTTGGAGCAATTTTTGGCTATTTTAGAAGGCGTAAATACGGGGCCTAGATGTTAATAAGTTTGTTTCGGTAAAAAATGCATTTCAAATATCTTTGTTTCATTCAGGTTTTTCGAAGCTTGTATCAATATCGAGACATATTAGACACTATATACCACAAATTGAAATAACGATTCTCCTATGAAATTCATAGTATCCAGTACCTATCTCTTAAAGCAGTTACAAGTTTTAGGCGGTGTTATCAATAACAGCAACACCTTACCTATTCTAGACAATTTTTTATTCGATCTAGATAACAACAAATTAACGGTCTCCGCTTCTGATCTTGAAACTACAATGAGCTCGGTATTAGATGTTGATTCAGACAACCAAGGAACCATTGCCGTTCCCGCTCGTTTGTTGTTGGAGACGCTAAAGACTTTTCCTGAACAACCGCTAACTTTTGTTGTAGAAGACAATAACACCGTAGAAATAAGCTCTAATCACGGTAAATATGCATTAGCATATGCTGACGGTGCTGAATTCCCAAAAGCTGTTGAACTGGCCAACCCTAGTTCCACTACCCTTCTTGGAGACATTTTAGCTACTGCGATTGACAAAACGATATTTGCCGCCGGTAATGATGACCTAAGACCGGTAATGAGCGGTGTGTTCTTTCAGTTCTCTACGGAGAATTTAACTTTTGTTGCAACAGATGCTCATAAATTGGTAAAATACCAAAGAACGGATGTTACGGCTTCACAGGTTGCGGAATTCATTATGCCTAAAAAACCTTTAACTCTTTTAAAAGGAATATTAGGAGGAAGTGAGTCTGATGTAGTTATTGAATACAATGACAGTAACGCTAAATTCAGTTTTGAAAATACAGAGCTTATTTGTCGTCTGATTGATGGAAAATATCCAAATTACGAAGCCGTAATTCCCAAAGAAAACCCAAATGTACTTTCTATCGCCAGAAATCAATTTTTGAGTTCGGTGAAAAGGGTGGCTATTTTCTCTAATAAAACTACCCACCAGATACGACTTAAAATTGCTGGCGCAGAACTGAATATTTCTGCCGAGGATATTGATTACAGCAACAAAGCGGAAGAACGCTTAACTTGTTCTTATCAGGGAGACGATATGCAAATTGGCTTCAACTCTCGGTTCTTAACAGAAATGCTGAACAACCTTACTTCTGATGATGTTTCTTTAGAAATGAGCTTACCGAACAGAGCAGGTATCCTTACTCCTATTGACGGTCTGGATGAAGGTGAAAACGTAACTATGCTTGTAATGCCAGTTATGCTGAATAGCTAGGCCCACATATACTTTATAAAAAAGCCCCAAGAATTACTTCTTGGGGCTTTTACTTTTTTTGTGATGATTTTTAATTATGAAATGAACGGTATAGCCATAAATGTACTAGGCTTTTCACCATTACTTGCTCTCACTGCATTTACTATAGGGATTATGAACGCTACAATACCTACAAATATTAAACTTAAAATACCTAGGCCCAAAAGTAATATGGCAGGAACGCTAATAATAGTACCGAGTAATACAGTTAACTGAAAATTTACAATAGCCTTACCATGCTCATCCATACCCACAACGGAATCTTTAGAGGTAAGCCATAGCAGCAAAGGAACCACAAGACCACCAAAACCGGTTATATAAGTTAAGAATTGCGATAAATGTGCGATTACTAATAATTGATTGTTGTGTTCAAGAGATTTACTTTGATTGATGATTTCCATTTTTTGATTGTTTTAGGGGTTCTATATACATGACGACCAACAAACAGAAATGTTACAATTTCAAAAACAAAAAAATCCCGTAAAAACCTATTTTTACGGGATTTTAAATATAATCTTCTAAATTGTTTACAGCTTTCTTTCCAGCTTAATCAACTTTTCCTGGTTCTTATTCATACTTATTTTTAGCTTGCTCAATTTCTTTTCAATTTTAGCAACATCATTAGGAGAAAGCCTTCCCTTAATTTTATCAACCTCCATTTTGTCACTGATTTTAGCCACCTTCTTTTCATCTTTTTCCAATCCCTTTTTTATAGAATTGATTTGACTGGTTAGCTTTTCGTATTTCTTTTGAGCCTTTTCAGATTTCTTTTGTGCTTTTTTTGCTGCTTTCGCTTCTTTTTCAGCTGCTTTTGCCTCCTTTTCGGCTGCTTCTATTTGTTTTCTAATTTCCTTGGCCTCACGTTCAGCCTGCTCAACCTGAGAGATAGAATCCAATTGAACCCCGCCGTCTTCCTGTGCAAATGAAAAAGTTGAAACTCCAACTAGAAACACCAAAAATGTCAATACTCGCATGTTCATAATAATATAGTTTTAATAGTTAATGGAGGGCGAAGGTAATTATTTTCCTTAATTCATAAACATTAGCGTCATTTATTTTTGAAGCCTAAAATGAAACTAGCATCTACTTGTTTTTCCCTATTTTTGCAAAAACTTTTTAATGGTCCCAAACGATAATATTATAGCATTGGCAACCCCTTCGGGTGCTGGAGCAATTGCCGTCATTCGTATTTCAGGAGAAACCGCAATAGACATTACCGCTACTTTTTTCAAATCTGCCTATGGTAAAGATTTAAGAAAAAAGAAGAGCCATACTATTAGTTTAGGTCACATTACAGAAGATAATAAGATTCTGGACGAAGTTTTAGTTTCCATTTTTAAAGGTCCAAATTCGTACACCGGAGAAAATGTAGTTGAGATATCCTGCCATGGCTCCCCATATATACAGCAGCAGATAATTCAATTATTCCTTAGGAATGGCTGCAGGACCGCAGATGCCGGGGAATTTACACTAAGAGCCTTCTTAAATGGCAAAATGGACTTAAGTCAGGCCGAAGCTGTTGCCGACCTTATTGCCAGTGATAATGCAGCAAGCCACCAAATTGCCATGCAACAAATGCGTGGTGGGTTTAGCAATGAAATTAAAAGTTTACGAACGGAACTTTTGAACTTTGCGTCACTCATAGAACTTGAACTCGATTTTTCCGAAGAAGATGTTGAATTTGCAGACCGCACCCAGTTTAAAGAACTTTTAACGCGGATTCAAAAAGTACTGAAAAGTCTAATCGATTCCTTTGCCGTTGGAAACGTAATAAAAAATGGAATTCCCGTTGCTATCGTGGGCGAACCTAATGTTGGAAAATCTACGTTGCTCAACGCATTTTTAAATGAAGAGCGTGCCCTAGTATCGGATATAGCCGGTACAACTCGGGACACCATCGAAGATGAAATAGCCATTGGCGGAATCGGTTTTCGGTTTATAGACACCGCAGGAATTCGTGAGACCGAAGATGTTGTGGAAGGCATGGGTATTAAACGTACATTCGAAAAAATTGAACAAGCTCAAGTCGTTCTATTATTAGTTGATGGTTCCAAGCTTTTAGCCGATGACCAAAAGTTGAAAAATGTTGTTATTGATTTTGAAAAAATAAAGAATCAGAACCCGCTGAAACCCCTAGTGTTATTAGTTAATAAATCTGACACGCTTTCTAATTCAGATAAAGAAGCTATTGCCCAACACTTGGAAACCGTTAAATACCTATCTGCAAAAACAGGCGAAGGTGTAGAAGAATTGCAAAACAGCCTTTTAGAATTCGTCAATACTGGCGCTCTTCGTAATAACGAAACTATTGTAACCAATACACGCCACTACAATTCCCTACTAAATGCTTTGGAAGAAATTGAAAAAGTACAATTTGGCATGGAAGAAGACCTCTCTAGCGACCTCATGGCGATTGACGTTCGTGAAGCGCTCTACCACCTAGGGGAAATCACAGGGCAAGTGACGAATGACGAGTTGTTAGGGAATATTTTTGCTAACTTTTGTATCGGGAAGTAGATTTTAATTAAATTCGAAAGTGTCCAATCGACTTCATAAGACATAGGGATCGAATCCCACTAATATTCTGCAGGGTCAACCCGTTCTTCCCCGCTGCTTCACTCCCTAACTACAACTTGACGTCTTTAATAGCACGCACTAGAAATTTTCGATGTGTTCCTGAGCTGTTATAGTGATATGAGGCATTACCATCGCTGAATTTTACAAGACGTGCTTGATGCTTATCAAAAGGTGTGGCGCTCCAATACAACTCAGCTACAAATTTACCCTTGTTATCTGCACCCTGCCCAATAGTTTTATAAAGGAGACGTAATTCATCTAGCTCGGGTAACCGCCAGCCTTCACCTAATTGTTTGTGAATATTCATAGCGTCTTTCCATGCCATGGGGCCCATATCTTCCAAATATGCTATTTTTCCGGTGTTACTAGATGGGTCAATGGTGAAAATTATACCCTCATTATGCATATCACCGACACTTAGTTTCAAGATAGCTCCTGCCCGATTCTCTTGGTTATTTTTAGTTGCGACACTAGCATCAGAAACTTCTTTTACATCCCTGTTTTTATCAATAGAAGCTGGTTGCTTTTCAGAATCCCCTTGTTTTAAGCTAGCCCCCGTTCGATTCTCTTTATTACTTTCAGGTGAAACACTAGCATCAGAAACTTCTTTTACATCCTCAATTTCAGATACCGAAAATGATTGTTTCTCAGAACCTCCTACAAATAGGTAGGTTAATATGCCCAAAACTACAACAGCTCCGATCAAAATCTCAGAGCGAACCTTTCTTTTTTTGTTTGATATTATGTTCTTTTTAACCTTTCCTAGGAATTGATTAACCAACACCACACTTTTGACCGTAAAGCCTTGTATTGTTGAGGAATAATTTTTAGTCACTCTTTTAAAGGTAGCAAACCTTTCATGCAATTTCTTATCCCATTCAAACTCTTGTAAAGTTTTGAGTATTGCAACTCCTCTTCTATTTTTTATAGTTGTTTGATTTTTTGAGTCTCCCTCACTGTCCAATTTTTCTTCTGAAACAACTCTTTTGGCCTTTGCATATAATTTACTATCTAACAGATACTTATATTTTGACAGGCTTTCTTTCGCAGATATTTTCAACGATATAACTCTTTCGCCAAATTTCTTTTTCCATTGCGTTGCTTCGAAGGCTTTAAGTACTGTAGGCCGTTTTTTCCTGTCTACCGCTATTTGGGTCTTTAGTTCTTCTTTACCCGAGCTTTCTTCTGGAGCAACTTTTTTGCCCCATGCTTCTATTTTTACATCTAACAGATGCTTACATTTTGAAATGCTTTCTTTTGCAACTGCTTTCAATGAGGCAACTCTTTCACCGAGCTTCTTTTTCCATTCCGTTTCTTCTAAGACTTTGAGCAGCGTACGGCGTTTTTCCCTCCCTACCGCTACTTGGGTCTTTGGTTCTTCTTTGCCAGACTTTTCTATTTCAACTTTTAAAACCTCTATCTCTCTCTTATTATCAAAGCGATAATTATATTTTGCAAGATCAGTTTTTCTAGTGGCTGTTTCCTCTACCGCTACTGTTTCCTCTAGTTCTTTTTCCCGTTGCGTCTCTCTAACGGGATTTATTATTTTCTCGCTAATTTCCTCCTCTACTACCAGTTGAATTTTTGGTTCTTCAATAACCCGCTTTCTTTCGGGAACTATGCTTCGAGCCTCTATCGTATTCTTGTTATTGAATCGATAGTTATATTTTGCAAGACTGTTCTTTCTATTACTTATTCTTTCTGTCGTAACAGTTTCACCTAATCCTTGTTCCCAAGCCGGCTCTCTTAGTGATTCGGTTACTTGCTCCTGTCTTTTCTGCCCTATTGCTATACGGGCTTTTATAAATTCTCTTTCGCGGATTTCTTCTTGAACTACTGCTCTCCTAGCCTCGGCCTCTTTCTCTATTCTTAATTGGTTTTCCGCTTTCTCCTTTAACCATTTTTCCTTCCTAATCTGTTCTTTGGCTTCGGTCTCTTCGCGTAGTTTATTCTCTTCTTCAACACTCTTTTTTACTTCAGCATCCTCATATATTCTTTCACTCTCAGCTTTATTGTCAACGACCGTCTCGCTAAAAAAATCAATTGCTATTTGACCTTCTCTTTCTACATTCAGCATTTTCTGCTCATCCGTATGTACAGGGTCTTCTATAGCTCTCTTTTTTGCAGATGAACTAAGTAAGCCCATCATGTAATAGGCCACTTGCATGAACACCCTGTCCGTTGGGTTCCAGTCGCTAATTGCATTTGTATCTTTCTGAAAAACCTGCAGTTCCCTAAAATTAAAATTGTAATGATCAAAAGTAAATTCAACGTCCCATTGACAATCATCCAGAAGTATGGGAATTATAGTTGCCTTGCCCTCTTTATATTGGTCTATGACTATTTTAAATTCATCTTGTTTGATAAATTCAGAATTCATAAAAGTATGGCTGAGTAAAAGCAGAAACACATCTGTACGATCTAATCGTGATACGTTTTGTGGCTCCAATCGCTGCCTGTCATCAATAGCAACATCGCTCCATATAGCAATGTTGAAGTCCTTTTGTATGGATTGTAAATGAAGTAAAAGGGACTGTAACACATCTCTATCTTGGCCGGCATAAATCGCGAAGATATTTTTTGTTAAAATCATTTTATAAAGAAGTAACTGTACGTAAAATCTTATTATAACCTAAGGCATAAACTACTTTTAGTTTTGTTCTTCCTTAGCCGCTAAAATTAGTGATAAATATTATCTAAAATGGTACTAATCAATAAATTATTTCACGTTTTGTAAAGTTTACCTATAGTGTAATACAAAGAACTATTTTATGCAAATTTTGGTCGATAAAACTTTGTTAGATAGAATCTTCAAACCTATCATCAATAATCTTTTTTTATTATTTTGGGTTACCGCCTTTTTTACCCATGTATAGATTCACCCTTTCCGTAGTTTTTAATTACTTCTGCTTCAAAAGCTACTAACTCTTGCCAACGTTTGTCTACATCTACATTTTGACCGTATTTACGTGCAAAGCCAATAAAAGTAGTGTAATGACCCGCTTCGCTAATCATTAAATCGTGATAGAATTTAGAAAGTTCAGGGTCTTTTATTTCTTGCGAGAGTAGTTTAAAGCGCTCGCAGCTTCTGGCTTCAATCATGGCCGAAAACAAAAGCCTGTCCACCATAGATTTAATTCTACTTCCTCCTTTGTTCATGAACTTGTAAAGTTCGTTAACATAGCTATCTTTACGTTCTCTCCCTAACGTATATCCTCGTTTTTTAATGATATCATGTACCATTTGAAAATGTACTAATTCTTCTTGCGCCAATAAAAGCAAGTCCGTAACTAAATCCGGATATTCAGAATTGAGTGTAATTATGGTAATGGCGTTAGTAGCCGATTTTTGTTCACACCATGCATGATCCGTTAGTATTTCCTCTAAGTTTTTTTCAACAATATTAACCCAACGTGGATCAGTAGCTAATTTTAAATGAAGCATGGGCAGTTTTTTTGGTAAAACTAGGTATCATAAAGTGAAAAATCACCATTTAAACAAATGAAACCATTGTAGCGTGCCTCATTTATACCCCAAACTCCCCTATCCTCTATATTTGTTAGCTTGCTGAACACAAGATTTTTGCTCATTGAACCAGAAACAAAAAAAGCAGCCCGTAGGCTGCTTTCTATCACTTAAAAATATTATTATTCTTATTCACCTACATACGTAAATGTGGTCAAGTAAGTTTCGCTATCGCCACCATCTGCGGAAACCGAAGAAACTGTTGCTGTCGTTGGGTAATCGCCATCATAAGTATAGGACATGTTAATTGTATACTCTATTTCTCCTTCCTCATTTTTGTACACTACTTGAGATGGGTTGTTGTTAGGGAACAATGCTTTTGCTTTCAAGATCTCTTGTGGTTGTGGCGCTACGGCAAAATTCAGTTGCACTTTGTCCATTACATCGATCATACCGGCAGCCTCAGTTGTCTTGTAAAATGGGTTTGGCTTATCGTCATAAGAGATTTCTGCCGTGTAATACACCATTTCTTCTTCGCCTGTCATATAATCATAATTGTACTCAACAAACTTTATTACGGACGGGTTTCCGTTATCATCATATTCTTCAACATGGCCTGTTTCAAAAGCATCATAAGGAGAATCATATAGCTCCTCTACATTTCCATTATCACCCTGACCGGTCACATCACTTAAATTACCATTCTCATAAACGAAATTTGTAGTTTCAGTACCATCAAAAATAGAGGTCAATCGAAAATCGGCATTATATGAAAATAATATCTTAGTATCCTCATCTGAATCTTCAGCAGAGGTTACATCTATAGAACTTATAAGTTTGGTTTCTATATTCCCATTTACATCTTCAAATTCATCCGATGTAGATTTGTCACAGCTAAAATTCACAACTGCTAGGGATGACATTAATAGTAGGTAGTTAATTCGTTTCATAGGTAAGTTTGGATTTTATTTATTTATTTGGTCTATACGTAACAGCTCTATTTTAAAAATATTGCACTCTATTTTTTACAGGTTTCCGTAATAATTTTGCTCAAGTCAAGCGCTATGGGATCTCTGCAAATTTTTACTTAATATTTTAAGTATAATCGTTTGTAGTCATTAATTAAATTGTAGGAATTTTCGTTACTTACATCCAACTGTTTACCTTATACGACAACCACGCATTACATCAAGACCTCTCTCCTAAAAATCAACTGAATACCCTAATATTCACAAGTAAATTATACAATACACCCATAACCTGACCAAAATCATATTTTAGATGTTGTAGACGCCTCATTTTTGTGAGCTAAAATTTAAACCCATGAACAAGAAGGTCTATTTGGGTTACATCATTACAAAAAATATTTTATGGCGCACGCACATTCCTTTCACATTCCAGTTATGGGTATTGGCTTTACTATTGATACTCCGTTAAAGGTTTCACAATACGGGATTGATTCAGTTGTCTCTTTAGTAGATGACATTCTTTTAGAAAAGCTACGGAAGATGTACTCTGGAAAACACAATCTACCCTACATGGAAATCGCGGACAAGCAGGAAGATTTTAGGGCAAAACGGATCAGCTCCTATTTAGACATGATTCACGACCTGGCCCAAGAGAAGTTCGAGGATTTTAAAAATTCAACCACCGAAACGGCAGATAGTATTCGGGCGTATTTTAATATGTTACCGGATGCGTCCACATTTAAAAGCGAATTTATCCAACTATCGGAACACACTTTTAACTTTTCCGAAATTAAAGAATGGGTAAAACAGCATATGCCCATGGGGAGTATTGATGTGAATATTATGACGAAGGTGGATAAGGACAATTACATTAAAAAACAGAAACTAAGCTCCGAATTTAATGATGCCCATGCTGCGCTACGCGGATATGCACAGAGCAAACTAAATTCTTCCGTCATCCTTTCCGCAGGTATGAACCCTAGGTTATACAGCTATTTGGAACAGTTTGATGATTTTTATCCGGACGCCACCGGCAACTTGAAAAAGAAAATCGTTCTTAAAGTAAGTGATTATCGCTCGGCTTTGATCCAGGGAAAGTTCTTGGCAAAAAAAGGCATCTGGGTTTCCGAATACCGTATAGAATCCGGACTCAATTGCGGCGGACATGCATTTGCTACGGATGGTTATTTAATGGGGCCTATTTTAGACCAGTTTAAAGAAAATAAACAAGAATTGATAGATACGGTCTTTGACCTCTTGGTGAGCTCACTGCAATTAAAAGGACGTTCTGTTCCCAACCGCCCCTTACCCTTAAAAATAACCGCACAAGGAGGTGTTGGCACGGCGGCGGAACATCAATTTCTGTTGGACGAATACCAAGTGGACTCCGTAGGATGGGGTTCCGCTTTTCTTTTGGTGCCTGAAGCCACCACGGTAGACCAAGATACTTTGAAAAATTTGGCAAAAGCCAAGGAAGAAGACCTGTATTTAAGCAATATTTCGCCATTGGGCATTCCTTTTCACAGTTTAAAAGGGAACACCAAAGACGTTGAGAAAGCGGAACGTATTGCCAATGGAAGACCAGGAAGTCCATGCCCCAAAAAGTTTGTAGCACTCAACAAAGATTTTAACGAAAAGGGACTTTGTACCGCTTCAAGACAATACCAGAACCATAAACTAAAAGAACTAAAAAGTAAAAATCTATCCCAGGCTGAATATGATTACCATTTTCATAAGATTACGGAGAAATCCTGTACCTGCGTAGGTTTGGGAACATCGGCTCTGCTTGCCTATAATCTAGATACAAAAATTGAAGGCGAGGGCGTTTCCGTTTGTCCGGGGCCTAATATGGCCTACTTTTCAAAAGTTTCTACACTAAAAGAAATGATAGATCATATCTATGGCAGGGCAAATGTAATGTCACATCCCAATCGCCCAAACATGTTTATTAAAGAACTTCATATCTACATGGATTATTTTAAGGAGCAGATTTCGGAATTTAAAATGATACCTACCGCTAAACGCAGAAAGCAACTACTCAACTTCAGCAGTAATTTAAGAGAGGGCATTGCGTATTACAAAAACCTATTTGAAGCGAAAAAAGAGCAAGCATGCCCCAATTACAACCATGCGATGGAACAGTTAAAACAGTCTCATACTTCTCTATCTTTACTAATGCAAGAAATCGATGCTTTTGAGGTGACTATAGCTACATAATTTCGGTGCTATGGAGGTAGCGTTTTAAACCGCTCTTGGGTTTCATAATCAGGAAAATTCCTATATGTCATTTTAAGATATTTTAAATCGAGAAAAAGTGAAACATTTTTTCTTCATACAAACCTTAGCCCTGTTCTTTACTAAACATCCAGCCCCACCAAAACACTTAAACCTCACTTAAGCCAAGGTTTAAAACAGCCCGCAATCTGTTAAAAATCAACCCTATAAAAACCATAACCTATATTTCATGCGTACATTTTTAAACCCCGAAATTAAAATCTTATGAACAAAGTGAAAATGTACCTGTTATTTTTTTGTGTTGGTTTCAGCATCCTAAGCTGTACTAGCGACAACTTAATCTTAATCCCTAAAGACGATTCCGAAGAACAGGAATCTGAAACTCCGCAAGAAGAGAACACTGAGGAAGAAGAGGATGTCACCGAAGAAAACCCAACCAGTGAAAACGAAAATTCAGTTGATGTTGCCACAGAATTAACGGCTAACGACTTAGAGCCGCACCCCATGCAAGATGTGGCAAAACCCGGGTATTTAGAAACCGTTGTAGACCCTTCTTTCGGAACTATAATCCGAAGAATTTCCAATGGTGGCGACGGTACCGTTACAAAACCTATGTACAGCACCGTACAAGCTTGGAATGCCGACGAAACCCGAATGATTCTGTACGACCAGACCAATGGTGTGCATCAATTATTGGATGGTAAAACTTATGCTTTTATTAGAAACCTGGATGATGTTCTACCAGATGATATAGAACAATTGTTTTGGGATTTTAATGAAGCGGACATTCTTTACTACCTTGACAAAAGAACGGATGATTACATCAAATACACCGTGTCATCTGGCAACAAGGAGGTTTTGGCAAATTTAAGAGAACTAACCGGTTGTGATGGTAGTCTTAGTATGGGTAATGATGTTCAGATGCCATCATGGGACTCAGATGTAATAGGCTTCCGTTGTGAGAACAATACGGCATACTCTTATAAACTATCAACTAAAGAGTTGACCACTTTTAATATTGATGATGTAAACTACGCGGCGGCTATGCCTGCCCCAAGTGGTGATTTATTCTATCATAATGTCTCGTCATATGACGCCAATGGTAATTTTGTGGCTAGACTAAACAAACAAAAACCAGAACATTCTTGTTTGGGTAAAATGGCCAATGGTACAGATGTAGATTATTCCGTAAGTTTCAATGGCGGCCCTCGTGGTGGATGTTTAGGGAATATTGTTGCTTATGATTTGAACACAGGCGATTGTTTACCTGTAATTTCTGAAGATTTAGGATATGATTACCCAAAGAGCGGTACACATATTTCTGCCGTAGCACATAAAAATCCGGGATGGATTGCTGCTTCTATGATCGGCTTTGAAGAAGACGGGCAAAAACTTTTAGATCAAGAATTGGTTATCGCCAGAATTGAACCTGGAAATGTAGAAGTATATAGAATTGGCCACCACAGAGCTGATGAAGATGAATTTGATTATTGGGGCGAACCTCATGCTGTAATAAGTCCATCGGGAACACGCGTGCTTTTTGGTTCGGATTGGAGCGGAAGTGAAGACGGCAAATCCGTTGAATCTTATGTGGTTGAATTACCTTCTTACCAACCGTAACTTTCTTGTTTCTATCAGCCTAAAAATTTAAATAACTTAAACGGACGCTTTACATAAGCGTCCGTTTGAGTTGCTATAGACTCCATTTATACAGAAATACCAGTAAAGTGAACAGGATAATGGCCCTTTTGTACAAAACCGCATTGATTACTTTTATTACTTCCTAATTTAGACAGGATTATAAGTCTATGCTATTTTCTATCAATTACAGAACTTGAACTCCATTGGCTTATCATCTGCCTCCCCCTCTTATTATTAAGAACTAATAGAAAGGCGCTATGAAAGCAAAACTTCCACTACCTTGGATTACTGTACTATTCTTACTAACGATATATTTTTTATATAAGGATGCCAACTCGGACCAAATAAACGAGTATCAAAAAGCGTCCTTTAGTTTTATAAAATGCACTCCAGCAAAATTTATGTTAAACGGAGTTGATACCACCAAACAGATTTCGCCATTGTTCAATAACTTGGGAAATCTTCATTTTCCGATAGCTACAGAAAATGAGCGCGCTCAGCAATTCTTTGACCAGGGCATAAAGCTGTCCTACGCCTTTAACCATGCAGAAGCCCACCGGTCTTTTTTGGAAGCCTCCAGATTGGATTCCAAATCGGCCATGGCGTACTGGGGGCAAGCGTATGCCCTTGGCCCAAATATTAACGACCCCTTACCGGACGAACAACGAAAAACCAAAATTAACGAAGCATTGGTCATGGCCAATAAGCTGACACCAACCGCAAATAAAAAAGAACAAGCTTTAATAAAAGCATTGAACGCCAGATACAGTACAGACCTTGACATGGACCCGGACCTTCTGGACCTTGCCTATTTTAAGGAAATGGAAAAAGTGGTCGTCCAGTATCCGAACGATGCCAATATTCTAATTCTCTTTGCACAGTCGGCCATGAATACGACACGGTGGAACTATTGGGACAAGAACGGAAACCCAGGCCCGAATATCAAAGCAGCAAAAACGGCCTTGGAAAAGGCTATGGAACTTGAACCCGAAAACCCTGGCGGACACCATTACTATATACACATGGTAGAATTACCGCATCCGGATATGGGCGTAAAAAGTGCGGACAAATTGGCTTCCCTCATGCCCGGTGCAGGCCATATTGTTCATATGCCTTCCCATATCTATATTAGAGTGGGAAGATATTTAGATGCCGTAAAAACAAATCAAACCGCTATTGCCGCAGATGAAGATTATATTGCTCAATGCTTTTCGCAGGGGCTTTACCCCTTAGCGTATTATCCGCACAACATTCACTTTTTGTGGTCTTCCGCAAGTCTTTTGGGTGCTAGTGAAATTGCTATAGATGCAGCAAAAAAAACTGCCGAAAAGGTTCCGGTGGGCGAACTAAAGGAGCTGCCTTTTCTACAGGATTTTGCCGCTACGCCCCTATTGGCCTATACCCGATTTGGAAAATGGAACCAAATTTTGACCATCCCTGCCCCGGATTCGGAAATTAAGCATCTTAATCTTATTCGCCATTACGCCAGGGGCATTGCTTTTATAAGAAAGGGTAACCTAAAAAAAGCCCAAGAGGAACTAGAGGCATTGGAATCCATCAGAAAAGACCCTGAACTGGAAACCCTTGTTGCAACGGCAAATAATGCGTCTATCCGTTCGGCCCATATAGCTTACGAAGTGGTGGCGGGGGAATTGGAAGCCTCAAAAGGTAATCACGATCAAGCCATTATGCATTTGGAAAAAGCAGTAGAACTAGAAGACGGTCTTACTTATACCGAGCCTGCTGCTTGGCATATCCCTACTCGACAAAATTTAGGCGCAGTGCTTTTAAAAGCAAAGCAATATGATAAAGCCAAAACGATATTTAAAGAAGATTTAGATGTCCTAAGACAGAACGGATGGTCCTTAATGGGACTTTACCAAGCATTACAATTTCAAAACAAATCAGAAGAGGCCAAGGCTATCAAAGCTGAATTTGATAAAGCTTGGGAGCACGCCGATATAAAAATTGAAACTTCAGTTTTATAAGTCCACATCCGTAATGAACCTGTTTGGCAAGTTAAAATATCCGCTACCTACTATCCTATTTTTCACTCTATCAGCGAGTATTTTGTTGTACGTTCTACTTTCTTATAGTACCAACTTACCTATTTATAATGCAACGGATTTTAATGCAAAATTAGTTGATACTTCCGTTCAGGGAAGTTTGAAAAAACACACGATAGCCAATTTTCACTTGATCAACCAAAACAATGAAATAGTTACCCAAGAAAATTATAGAAACAAAATCTACGTAGCCGATTTCTTCTTTACACGTTGTCCCACCATCTGCCCGTTAATGGCCAACAACATGAAAAAATTGCAAGATGAATTCCTGAACGAGGATGATGTAATGCTCCTCTCCATGTCCGTAACGCCAGCACTGGATAGTGTATCCGTTTTAAAGAAGTACAGTGAAAGGCATAGTGCCATAGATACGAAATGGCATATTACCACGGGAAACAAAAAACAAATTTATAATCTGGCACGTAAAAGCTTTTTTGCCGCCGTTGACCAAGGCGATGGAGGTTTTCAAGATTTCATACACACCCCTAATTTTATTTTAATCGATAAAAAAAGAGAATTAGAGGTGTTTATGATGGCACCAATACGAACCATTTAACCCAATTGATAACCAATATTAAAACTTTACAAAGTGAAACTCCGTAATACCGCTACCCAAAAACCTTGACTATCATTTAGTGTTGTTTTCCATTTCTTAGATCAACTCTACCCCATTATCTCTATAGGGAGCCAACAGTTCTGCGTTTGGTTCAAGCTCGGTTATTAAAGCATCTAAAGTACCTATATCACAAATTTTATAACGGTTTACTGTATTTAATTTTTTACTGATGGTAAGGGCTACCAAACGTTTTGAAGCCTTGATCATGGCACTTTTCATTTGTGCAATTTCCCAATCTGCTTCTGTTATGCCTCTTGTATAGTCAATGTATCCGGTTCCTAAAAAACAAATATCCACGGTAATGTCCGCCAGGCTGTTAATAGAACCACCACCTGTAACCAGTTGCGATTCTTTGGATAACTTCCCTCCTATGAGATAAACTTCATGGCGTGCGGTCATATTATTAACCAATTCAATGGCCATGGGCAAACTAGGTGTAAAAAAGGTAAGGTTCATTTTGGCTGGTATCAATTTTGCCAATTCAAGATTGGTAGAACCTCCGCTAATAAGAATAACATCACCATCCTTTAATAAGGATATACCTTTGCGGGCAATATTAACTTTGCTGTCTTGTTGAAAGATTTCGCCCGACCGGTCAGTATATATATTAAATCCGTTTGATATAGCACCGCCGTGCACCTTTCGTAGCTTACCTAATTTATCCAGCTCTTTTACGTCTCTTCTGACGGTATCCATAGATACATCTAAAATTCCGGCCAAGTCAGTCAGAAGTACCCTATTGTGCAAATGTACCTCCTCTAATATGACCTGATGTCTGTTACTTTTCTTCAATTGCTAATGGTTTTGTTTACACAATAATATCAAATTAAGAATTAAATCGCATAGTTTGCAACAAAATACTGCATTTTATACGCACTTTTTATTAAAATGCCATAAACACTTCTGTTTTGCTGTTTTTTTGCAATAATAAATTGCAAATAATAGAATATTCTTCTAAGTTTGGTCAAACAACAAGCTAAAGACTCTATTATGACAAAAACGAATTACGTGCTCTCTGTGCTCTTGCTAGTATTTTTCTCGCTCAGCTCGTTTGCACAATCAACTGCAATCTCGGGAACAGTCGTTGCCGATGACGGATTTCCACTGCCTGGTGCAAGTATTTTACTAAAAGGCACTACCACGGGAGGAACGTCAGATTTTGACGGAAATTTCAGCATACAAGTAAGCGATGCTACTGACAAAATTTTAACCATTAGCTATATTGGTTATAAAACCGCAGAAGTAGCTTTAACCGGTGCTGACCAAGTGGTTAATGTAACCCTTCTTGAAGATGCAAATGCCCTAGACGAAGTAATTCTTGTAGGTTCTTCCATTACGCAATCCAGAAAAAAACTGGGTAATGCCATTACTACGGTTAAATCGGTAGAATTGGTGAAAGCGGCCCCAGTAAATATTACGTCTTCCTTACAAGGCAAAGTACCCGGTGCCCAGATTACACAAAATTCTGGTGATCCTGCCGGTGGTTTTTCCATACGTTTAAGAGGACCAAGTACTATTAAAGGATCTTCTGAGCCCCTTTATGTTGTTGATGGGGTAATTACCAGCAACCTGACCACCAACGTTACCAACCTAAATGTTGATAGTGGTGATGCTTCTCCTGGTCAAAACAGAATGGTAGACATTAACCCTAACGATATCGAAAACGTCAATATTTTGAACGGTGCTGCCGCTGCTGCCATATATGGTTCACGAGCATCTAACGGTGTTGTGGTGATTACCACCAAAAAAGGGGGTAATTACGAAGACGGTCCAGAGTTTTTCGTAAAGTCGACTTTTAATGTAAGTACAATTCGTAAAAAATTAGATTTGAACTTACGCGGAGAAGAGTTTGAAACGGTACCTAATAGTGCGCTTTCCGGTAGACTTTGGCCTATTTTCGGTTTTGACCCCAATGATGGTAATGCCTTGACTACTTATAGAAATCTATCTGCCAATAAATTCGAAACTACGCGTTACGATTACCAGGACGAAATTTTTCAGACCGGGTTTGGTAGCGATACGTATTTTTCTGCAAAAGGTGGAAACGAAAAAATGAGCTATATGGCATCCGTAGGGTACCTAAGCAACGAGGGTATTATTAAAAACACCCAATTTGACCGCTTTTCAGCGCGATTGAATTTCAAACATCAAATAGCCGATTGGATTTCTTATGACCTTGGGTTGTATTATGCCAATAGTCAATCTGACGAAAAACCTGATGGCAATGTATTCTGGAGTCCCATTAACTCCATCAACATTACCAATAACACTTTTGATATCACTCAAAGAGATGCAAACGGTAATTTAATGGCGGTAGAAAACACACGTGTCAATCCGCTAACGATTATAGAGTCTTTTGATATAACGCAAAATGTAAATCACTTTATCCCTAATTTACACCTCAAAATCAACCCTATCAAAAACTTGACGATAGACCAGATTATTGGCGTAGACACGTACAATCAAAAAGGCCATATCGGCATTCCTATATATCCGTATGCCAATGTTAACCCAGCTTATTTTGATGATGGATATTTAGGCGATGCGGAAGCCAAAATTTTTAATTGGAACTATGATATCAACGCTAATTACAATATAGATATCTCTGATAAATTAAACTCAGTTACCACTGCAGGCTATAGTTTTCAATCTAGTGAGCTTTCTTTTGAAGGTACGCAAGGACGAGGTCTAGATGCCAACAACGAGCCTACCATTCCCTTGTATACTCAACCCATTGACACCAATCTAGATATCTACGGATTTTTTCTTCAAGAAACCTTGTCCTGGGACAACAAATTATTTTTGACCTTGGCAGGAAGAATAGATGGCGCTACAAACTTTGATGTAGACGAACGCTCTAACTTTTACCCAAAGGTTTCCGGGTCATATGTGCTATCTAACGAACCTTTCTGGAACAGTGATGGTTTCTTTACCTCCGCAAGATTAAGAGCATCGTATGGTGAGGCAGGTAACCTAACCGCCATTAGCCCCTATGAAAGATACGGAAGCTATAGTTCAAATGATTTCCTAGGTTCTTCAACTCTTCAGCAGAACAACAGACTGGGCAACGAAGGTCTAAAACCTGAACGTACCAAAGAATTTGAAGTAGGTACAGATTTAAGTTTCTTTGATAATAGAGCTTCTTTATTGTTCACCTACTACCGTCAGAACATTGAAGACTTAATCGTGGGTAGAGTGCTTGCGCCTTCCGTTGGCGGTTCTTCAAGAACGGAAAATGTGGGTACTATGCGTAACAACGGTATTGAGCTTTACGCTAGAATCACTCCTATTAAAACGGACGACCTTACTTGGGATCTAAACTTTAATTACAGTAGCAATAAGAACAAGGTCTTACAAACAATTGGTGGTGATATTACCATTGCCAGTTTAACAGGTGCCCCACCAGTAGTTAAAGAAGGAGAAGCCTTAGGAGTTTTCTATGGTACTTACTATGCTAAAGATGATAACGGGCAGTTACTTTTAACAGGTACATCTACGGATGGAAGTCCTGTTGGCGTTCCACAACCGGAAAGAGGGGATTTAGCAACAAACACACCAATGCGCGATGCCAACGGGCAACCTACTGGCGATGTTTTAAGAAAAGTTATCGGTGACCCTAACCCTGATTATATTTTAGGCGTAGGAACAGACCTTGCCTACAAGAACTTTTCGTTCAGCATGCTTTGGGAAGCCGTACAAGGTTTTGATGTTTTTGATGCCGATAAAAGAACTAGACAAGGGGTTGGTCTTGGCCAATTGGCCGAACAAGAACTTAGTGGTGAACTTCCAAGAGGATACATTGCCGGTGTTTACCCTATAGAAGAATTCAGAATGGAAGACGGTTCTTTTGTAAAGCTTCGTGAAGTATCGTTAGGATATGAATTTCCTGAACTTTTCAATTCTACATTAGAAAATGTAAAGCTGTCTTTAATAGGAAGAAACTTGATTTCTTTTGATAATTTCTTCAGCTACGATCCTGAGACCAACGCAGGTGGGCAATCTAACTTGTTACGATCCGTAAACTTCGGTAACGTTCCAATTCCTATGACCATCTCATTATCACTAAGCGCAAACTTCTAAAAAGACTGATATGAAAAACATAATAAAACTAATGGCTATTGCTTTGGTGATCGTTGCATCATCTTGTGATACCGAATATTTAGACCCCAACTCTACTCTTGAACCAGATGTAGTGAACAACACAGATAATTTAATAATGTTGATAAACGGGATTCAACAAAGGTGGAGTTCGGACCGTGCAGGTATAATTTATACATACACGCACATATCCGGATTGAATACTGATGAATTGAGACTGTTGAACCCTGGTAACCTAGGTGAAAACGAAATTTTGCTTGGTGGTGATGATGTAAACGGAGGAAACGAAGTTTTAATCAACATGTGGACGAATGCAATGTTAACCCGAAAAGAGGCGACTACGGTGATCGATGCCGCTGATGATGCAAGTGAGAGCGCCTCTGCTTCGGGTTCTTTAAAGGCTTATGGTCTTTTCTATAGAGCTATGGCTCACGGAACCTTAATTCAGTTTTTTGAAAGTATTCCTCTAGAAATTATAGAAAATGCCACTTTCGAAGACCGAGCTACCGTACTACAAAATGCCATAGCAGATTTAACCGAAGCCAAAGGATATATAGATGCAGGACTGGATGCTACTGCAACCGCAGATATCTTTACCTCAGTAGACCTGGAAAACTCAGTCAATGCTATGTTGGCAAGATTCAATCTAATGGCCGGTAACTATGATGCAGCACTAACTGCCGCTAATGCAGTGGACCTTTCGGCTAAATCCACTTGGGTTTACGATGCTTCCATTCCTAACCCGTTGGCATTTTGGTTCGGTTCACAGAACGTAACGCAGGCAAAAGATTTAACTTTCGGTCTGCCTTCGGAATTATTGCCTGATGAAAATGATGCACGTATACCTTTCTATGTTACTGCAGATGATTTGGCAGCAGAAACTCCTAACTACCAAGTAGTTGGTTTTTGGAGCGATAATCTTGATGAAATCCCTGTGTATTTACCGGGCGAAATTCTTTTGATCAAAGCAGAAGCATACGCAAGAACCAATGACCTTACGAATGCAGTTACCGAACTAAATTCTGTATTGACGAAAACAGCAACAACGGATATTTATGGCCTAGGCGCTAATCTTCCTGAGTATTCAGGACCTATTGTCCAAGACGATATTTTAGATGAAATCTATAAAAACAGAAGAGTGGAATTGTATTTAACAGGATTGTCCTTAGAAGACAATAGAAGGTTTGAAAGACCGGGACCTGCGGATGCAAATGCAGAAAGAAACCGTAACTATTACCCTTACCCCAATGCGGAAAGAGATAATAATACCAATACTCCTGCAAACCCCGCTTTATAATTCCAAACACTTGTAACATAACGGGGCAGTTTAACAGCTGCCCTTATTTTTGGTTCGTTTATACTCCAAATACAAATGAAGTTTCATTGATAAAGTTTTTACCAATACACTTCATTAAACCTTAAAGCCTACATTTTTGAGTCCTACTCTAATCTTAATTATCATAGCCATCTATTTCCACACTTTGATGGCTATTTCCTATTTCTCATCAAAAAATTCAAGTGACGAAACCTATTTTACGGGCGATCGTAAATCGCCTTGGTATTTAGTTGCATTCGGTATGGTCGGTGCCGGTCTATCGGGAGTTACGTTTGTTTCTCTTCCGGGGATGGTAGGCAACAACAATTTTCATTTCTATCAATTTATATTGGGGAATGTTGTGGGGTATCTCTTTATTACTTTTGTATTAACTCCCCTTTATTACAAATTGAGATTGGTGTCCATTTATTCCTATCTCAATGACCGTTTCGGCAGTAAAACCTATAAAACGGGATCACTATTTTTTCTTGTATCGCAATCTTTTGGTGCCGCATTGCGATTATTATTGGCTGCAAAAATTTTACAATTCGCGGTTTTCGACCACTTTGGTGTTCCTTTTTTCTTAACCGTGATTCTTATTCTAGCCCTAGTTTGGCTCTACACCAACAAATCAGGAATTAAAACAATTGTATGGACGGATACCATGCAAACGGTTTTTCTCATTTTAGGCGCCGTAATAACTATTTACACCATCATAACTTCTCTAAACCTAAGTTTACCGGAAGCCGTTGAAAGCGTTACAAAGCACCAATACTTTAAAATTTTTAATTGGGATGCCGCTTCAGGAAACAATTTCTACAAACAATTTATAGCCGGTATTTTAGTGGCCATTGCCATGATCGGTCTGGATCAAAACATGATGCAGAAAACCCTAACCTGCAAAAACGTTTGGGACGCTCAAAAAAACACACTCACCTATAGCCTCATTTTGGCCATTACCCAATTTCTCTTTATGGGACTTGGTATTTTAATGTACATCTATGCTCAAGATAATGGTATAGCCTTACAAGTAGGCAAAAACGGACTACTGTTAGATACGGATACCCTATTCCCTAACTTGGCATTGAACCATCTAGGCATTCTGGCAGGTATATTTTTTATCCTGGGAATTATTGCTGCCTCATTCTCTAGCGTGGACTCTGCTTTAACCGCCCTTACAACCTCGTTCACCTATGATTTTCTAGATATTGAACATAAACCAAGTGAAACCAAAAAGAAGCTGAAGAATCTGGTTTTAATCGCGTTTTCATGTGTCATTTTTGTAATCATTGTGTCTTTCGCCAATAGCAAGGGTGATGTTATTTCGCTCATTTTTAAGGTTGCAGGATATACTTATGGGCCGCTATTGGGCTTATACCTTTTTGGCATGTTCACCAAAGTTTCCGTTAAAGATAAATGGGTACCATTGGTTTGCGTTTCCGCACCTATGGCCACATATTTTTTGGGGAGTTATTTTCAAAATACATTTCAATTCGATTTCGGATTTATAAACATAGCCGTAAATGCAGCTATTACTATTACAGGACTACTATTAATACATAAAAAAACAAAGAAAGATGAGTAAACCCATCACTGAACAATCCTCTAAATATGACAATCTTGAAAAGATGGAGTTATTAGAGCTGCTCAGTTCTATAAATGCTGAGGATAAAACCGTTCCGATGGCCATAGAAGAAGCGCTACCACAGATTCATAATTTTGTGGCCGCTGTAGTTAATAAAATGCAGCAAGGCGGAAGACTTTTTTACATTGGCGCCGGTACTAGCGGACGATTAGGAGTTTTAGATGCCTCTGAATGCCCTCCTACTTTTGGGGTGTCAGATGACCACATCATAGGTCTTATTGCCGGTGGTGACGTGGCTCTAAGAAAAGCGGTAGAAAATGCGGAAGATAATACGGAACAAGCTTGGGAAGACCTGAAACCCTTTAATATCAATAAAAATGATGTACTCCTGGGTATTGCCGCATCTGGCTCTACCCCGTATGTAATTGGCGGGTTGAAAAAGGCTAAGGAAGAAGGTCTCATAACCGGAGGTATTTCTTGTAACGAAAACTCACTTTTATCCCAGACAGCGGAGTATCCCATGGAAATTGTAGTTGGACCCGAGTTCGTAACCGGAAGCACCCGAATGAAGGCCGGTACGGCTCAAAAACTGGTTCTGAATATGATTTCAACATCGGTAATGATTCAGCTCGGAAAAGTAAAAGGAAACAAAATGGTAGACATGCAATTGTCTAACAAAAAATTAGTGGAACGCGGAACCAAAATGATTATAGAAGCTCTTGGTATTGAAGCTGATTTGGCAAAACTACTCCTAAAAAAACATAAAAGTGTAAGGACCGTTATAGACCTCTACAAAGATAAAATGCCTAAAAGTAGTTTTGAATAGAACCTTTTTGCCCCAATTAAAGTTTAGTTGTTAAGCGAGAATACCAAATGCCTCGATTGGGATTTTCATTTTTTAATTGTTACTGTTCTATTCAACTACTCAGATCGACCGGAGAAACTTTGTTTTTTCGGTCTTTCTTTTTTAATACATCTTCTTATGAAATGAACCTTTAAAATTTTCAATATTTTCGCAACTGAAATAAAATTATATGACTGTTGAAGATTTAGTTGGGGAATATAGTATCATGGGGAGCAATCAGGATGCCGAAAATAACACCTATAAAGGAAAATTAATTTTATCCTTAGATTTAAATTCAAGAGTTATAGCTAAATGGACCATCAACAATACACAGCAACAAACTGGTACGGGTTTCTTTAAGAATAATATTCTGGTTATAAACTTTAGATATTCTGGCGAAGACCGTAATATTTACAAAGGTGTTGCTGTTTACCAATGTATTTCTAAAGATATTTTAGACGGATTTTGGTCAGAAAAACATGGGAATCCGCTTTTCTTAGGAGAAGAGCGTTGTTTTAGAATTAAAACGAACGCCGTACCATTAAATTAAGATTACATAGCAAACATGATATGGCAAGCTATAAAGCCTACCACTGCCAAAATAATACCTACTAAGAAAACATGAAAAGAAGTTCTAAGTAGTTTAAACTTTCTATCAATTGTCTTACCTAAATGAAACGTATCTTTTGCAATGGTTTTATACAGTTCGTCTCCTTTGTACATTAAGCCGGTAAGTTCTTCTGTGTACTCTTCCTCATTCATAGTATTAAAATTACCATAGAACAAAAGGTTATTGGTGCTTCTATCTCCATGCGTAAGTTCTGGTCTAGTGGCAAATACTGCATATGCTATGGATATGAGATTAGTTACCAACATTATAATTGCCGGATATATAAGATGTGGATCTTTATCTAACTGACTTAATACGGTTCCCAAGATTATAGATAGAATAAGTGCGTTGATGGAAATAAGAATATTCGATTTTCTATCGATCATCGCGTTCAAAGTATACTGATTTTTAGATACCAAACGAAACAAAGTTTCTGCACCACGTTCTGAACGAGGTTCAACTTTTGCTAGTTTCTTCTTCAGTTCTTTTAGCTTCTCTTTATCAATACCCAATTCGGTAATCAATTGTTTATCAATCGCTTTTTCTTGCTTTTTTATTTCTTTTTCTGATTCTTCCATCATCAAATACTTTTACTAGCTATATATTTTCTTTGCCACTTTACCAATACTTAATCCTTGAGCAAGAATCGATACCAATACAACAACGTAAGTTATGTACAATATTATTTCTGCGGAAAGGTCTTCTGACAAACTAAGTGCCAACGCTATAGATATACCGCCGCGTAAGCCTCCCCAAGTTAAAATAGCTACGGTTTTTATAGGTTTACTTTCTTCATGTTTAAGTAAGCTATAAGGCAATAATACAGATATAAATCGAGCTAAAAGCACCACGAATACAGACAAGACACCTAAAGTAAGGTATAAAGAATCAAATTTTAGCAGGTGTATCGACAACCCTATTAGAACGAACAGAATAGCATTAAATACATCATCTAGAACTTCCCAAATTTCATTCAGCATCTTTCGGGTTATTCCTTTATTTGAAGCAATATTAATTTTATTTCCAATGACCATACCCGAAACTACCATAGCCAACGGTCCGGATACATGAAGTAACGAAGCTATTGCATAACCACCTATGACAATGGCTAAACTTATTAAAACCGCTAATTGCGGATTTTCATTAATAGATTTAATAACTCTATATCCTATATAACCTAAAATCAAACCGTAGACAATTCCACCAACGGCTTCCATTAAAAATAGCTCGCCAATTGCACTACTTACGGATTCATTGCTATTTTCATCTAATCGTGCTACAATTAACAAACCAGAAAACACTACAACACCAATACCATCATTAAACAAAGATTCACCTTCAATTTTTACTCCCAAACTTTTCTGAATATTTGCCTTTTTCAAAATTGACATTACCGCAATAGGGTCAGTAGGTGAAATTAATGCTCCAAAAAGCAAAGCATGTATTAACGGTAATTCTATACTTAAAGATTGAGCAAGATAATAGGTTAAAAAACCGACTATTGTAGTAGAAATAAGTACTCCGAATGTTGCAAACAATAGTATGGATTTCCGCTCTTTTTTTAGGTCATCTATATTAACATGTAAAGATCCAGCAAAAAGCAAGAAACTCAACATACCGTCCATTAACAGACTTCTAAAATCTGTATTGATTACCACATCGCAGAAGTAAAGATAAAATGCAGGAAATATATTTTGAGTCAATGTAATTAAAATGACCGTTGACAAAGCTAAAATCATTAACCCAATGGTTGATGGCAACTTTAACCACTTATAGTTGACGTAACTAAAAAAGGCGGCAATTAAGAATATGATACTAAATGATTGAAACATGTTTTCTTATTTAAATCAAACTAGCGTCAGTGATTATTTCCAGTAATGCCGGACCATCATGTGCTTTTAGTTTTTCTAAAGCAGGTATTAATTCTTCTATTTTGGTAACTCTAATACCAAGTGCCCCACAATTCTCTGCATATTTTGAAAAATTAGCATTGTGTAAAGAAGTTTTCCAAACATCCAATTCAGCTGCTTTTTGCTCCTTTGAAATTTTACCGATTTCCGAGTTGTTTAAAAGCACATGCTTAATGTTCATATTGTATTTCACCAAAGTCATCATCTCACCTAAATACTGACCAAAGCCACCATCACCTGAGACCGACCAAATAGGTCTTTCTTTACCTTGAGCAGCCCAAGCGCCCATTGCCGCAGGCAATGCAAAACCTATAGAACCCAAGTAACCCGACATTAATACAGATTGATTTTTAGGTTCAAAATAACGACCAAAAGAATAGGTGTTGTTACCAACATCTACGGCAATAACCGCATTGTCTGGTACTACTTTGTTCATTGCATCAAATACTGCAATTGAACTTAGACTAACTGTACTTTCATCTTGCAGCCTACTTGCTTTTTCCTCCTGCCATATCTCCCATCGTTTAGCAATTTCTGGACGTCTATCTACCGTATTTATTTTTCCTTCGGTTTGTTCTTCTATAATGGTCAAGGTTTCAGAAATCTCTCCCCATAGCGCAGCATCAACTTTATGAAATTTACTTAAAGCTGCTGGGTCATAATCTACCTGTATAATAGGTTTTTTAGGCGTAATACCTGTATGATTAGAAAACGATGCTCCAAAAACAATCAATAAATCACTCTCGTTCATAAACCATGAAGCTATGGGCGTTCCGCTTCTACCAAGTACTCCACAACCTAATTCATGATGGTCAGAAATTTGTCCTTTTCCTTTAAAGGTGGTGATTACCGGACAGTTTAATTTTTCTGCAAATGCGATTATAGCATTCATTTGAAAACGAGCGCCATGTCCTACGATTATTGCAGGTCGTTCAGATTTTGTAATCATACCCACTGCTTTCGCTACCATTTGTCTTGGTGGTGAAATATTAAAAGGTGTAATTCTATCTTCTGGAGTCTGTGCCTTTTCGTTATCTGGCTTTGGCATAAAGGCAACCTCATCTGGGAAAGTAATATGAGATACATCTCTATTTATTAATGCGCTTTTAATTGCCAAGCTCATTAATTCACTATGCTTAGAGTTTTGTTGTACACTATGGTTAAAATTGGCTACGGTTTGAAAAGCACCTACCAAATCTACTTCTTGAAAAGCACCTGTTCCCAGTACTTGTGTATTTACCTGACCAGAAAGTGCCAACATTGGTGAACGGTCTACTTTAGCATCCCACATACCGGTAAACATATTGGTAGAACCCGGACCTGCAATACCAAAGCAAACTGCGGGTTTCCCCATTAATTTACCATAAGCAGATGCCGCAAATGCTGCAGCTCCTTCATGACGTATTCCGATAAATTTGAAATTTCCTTTTTCTTCTTGACGCATCATGGCATCGGCAACCCCTAGGTTTGAGTGACCAACCATGCCAAAACCAGTATCAACACCCCAGTTCACCATAGTCTCTATCATCACATCAGAAATCGTTTCTGCGTGTTTCTCTTCCTCTTCAATACCCACAAAAATTTCATCGCCCTCTTCCTTTGTTGGAAAAGTTTCAATACCATCATCATAACCACCTGGAGGCACACCGGTACATGGGTCAAAATCCCAACCGTGCCACGGGCAACGTAACAAGCCGTTTTCAATAGAACCTTCCCCTAGAGGACCACCTTGGTGCGGACACTTATTATCTAAAGCCGAAAATTTGCCTTTAAAATGTGTTAAGCAAATACCTTTATGAGCAGCAGTAACGGTCATTACACGACCTTCTGCCAATCTCTTTTTATTATCTAACACTTTATGCCACACTACTTTCTTTTCCATGGGTCGGTTTTTTTCTGGTTATTTAATTCTTATCAATTGGTATTCTTTAAAATCAGGCATTTGAATATTGAAATGCTCATAAACCGATTTTGGAATTCCCAAATCAGCCATATACACTTCTACTCCGCTTAGTAATTTTTCTAAAAGAATTTTAGGAGCTGCCAATGTCATTACCTGGTCTGCTTTAAACCCTGATAATTCACCATCTTTAGAAATACCAACGGGAATGTCCAATGATATTCTAAATGCCGTTGATGCGTTTGCTAATGCAATACTTTTTACAAATGCATCTGACAACGGTAATCTTTGAGAGAATCCTAAATAGGCATCTACCCAAATATCCGTTGTTTCTGGAATACCTTCTTTAGCTCCAAACAACAACGCTCTTTCTAATTGTGCTTTTGGCAGGTCTTTGGTAATAGGAACTACCAAATCTAAATTCACATTAAACCCCCAAGCAGCAAGTCTGCGAGCAGCTACTAAACCGCCGCCGCCATTGTTTCCATTACCAACGCCAATAGTGATAACAGAGGTCTCATTTGCCTTTTTGGCGATTAATCTTGCTAGTTGAAGCCCCGCATTTTCCATCATCAATTCAATGGACAGATTGAATTTTTCAACAGCCCAATAATCCATCACTTTAAAGGCTTCTAATGAAAGACTGGTCACCTGCATATTTACTTTTTATAGGTATTGATAGCTTCCGTGAAAAACTTTACCACTTGTTCTTTGTCAATTTTTGTAGCTGATAAAACCGCTCCTTTAAATCCGTCGTTTTTCCATTCACCTAATGAAAGAGAATCAAACTTAGAAGTATCTAAACCGCTATGCCCTTTGTATCCGCTGATATAAAAATAGTGTTCATTGATCATCGTATCAGGTACAGCTAAACCAAAGCCTATAGACAAATCATCAGATATAATAACATAAGCACCTGAATCAAAATGATGGGGCCAAATACGAATGTCCGATTCCAAACCATTTATCTCAAGTGTCTTTTCTAGACCTGACTGCGTCAAACTTCTCAAATCGGCAAGTTCCTTTAATTTAGATGCATCTAATACAAAGGTGAAAGAATCATCAATTGAATACGGTAGGTCGTAATGAAAATCATAGGTATATGTCTTACCCAAAAAAGTATCCGCAGAATTCGTTAACCACTCCAATACCTGCTGATGGGTTTTACCATCTAAAGCAAAGGAAGCATTGTTCTTAGGGGAATTCCACTCTAACGAAAAGGTATTATAGTTTAAAGCAAGAACGTCCCCATCTGTTGATAACGGGTGTGTTTCTAAACGTTGTTTATCAGTTGACCAGCCAAGATTGGTATGACTATCATCTGCCTTCTTCTCTACAAAACTTATTCCTGCAGCAGCTAAATACTGTGCCGCTAAATGCATCATTTTATCCATCTTATATTGTTTTTAAGCGTTAACACCGCCGTAATTAATTCCTGTTAAACGATGCATGTCATGATTAAAAGTAGATAGGTCATCAAAATTGAATTTTGAAATATCATCATGCCCACAAGCTCTTGCTATAACCTTGATAAGGTTATTTGTAGCATCAAAATAGTTATGTAATTGTTTTGCCGAAGATTCTATTATCAATCTACTGCGTAATGATTCTTTTTGGGTTGCAATACCCACAGGGCAGTTGTTACTACCGCAAGCACGCATACCCAAACAGCCAATTGCCTGTAAAGCCGAATTAGATACGGCAATAGCATCTGCACCTAACATAAGGGCTTTACCAAAATCTTCAGCTACTCGTAAACCTCCGGTAATAACCAAGGTTACATCTGTGGCACCTACTTTATCTAAATATTTTCTTGCTCTGGCCAAAGCAGGAATTGTAGGTACATTGATATTATCTCTTAATATGGTTGGTGCAGAACCTGTTCCCCCACCTCTACCATCTAAAATGATATAATCGACACCCACATCTAATGCAAATTGAATATCTTTTTCTATATGACTTGCTGCAATTTTGAATCCAATCGGTATACCACCTGTACGCTCTCTTACCTGAGCTGCGAAAGATTTGAAGTCATCTACACCATGAAAATCTGGGAAAGTGGCTGGTGAAATTGCCGTCTCACCTTCTTTTAAACCTCTTACCTCAGCAATTTCCTTACTTACTTTAGCACCTGGTAAATGACCACCCGTACCTGTTTTTGCTCCTTGTCCGCCTTTAAAATGAAATGCCTGTACATTATCTAACTTATCCCAAGTAAAGCCGAATTTTGCCGAAGCTAATTCGTAAAAATACTTGCTATTATTTTCTTGCTCTTGAGGCAACATACCACCTTCTCCTGAACAAATACCCGTACCTGCCAGTTCTGCACCTTTAGACAACGCTATTTTTGCTTCGCGTGACAAAGCACCAAAACTCATATCACTCACAAACAGGGGAATATCTAAATGTAAAGGCTTTTTAGCCTTTGGTCCTATAACCACCTTTGTAGCCACCTCATCTTCATCTAGCAACGGTCTACTTGCCAATTGGGCAGGCAAAAATTGAATATCGCTCCATTTTGGTAACGTATTTCTATCTACACCCATGGAAGCCGAAAAACCGTGATGCCCTAAATTTTTAAGTCCGTTGGTAGCTAATTCTTTTATATACCCGGTGTATGGTTCTGTCTCTTCAGGGTGTGTATCTGCGTAAGCGCCCAAATAAGCATCTCTATTAAAAGGTTGCGGACTGTCCACTAAATAAGCATCTATCTCTTCTTCATCTACAAAAAGACCACCACCCTCTATTTTAGTAGTAAACTTATGTAATACCTCAGCGTTATTGTATTCTGAAACTCCGGTATCTACTCTATAATCCCAACCGTGAACACCACAAATAAGGTTATGACCATCTACATGACCGTCTGACATTAATGCTCCTCTATGCAGACATCTACCATACAATACAGAAATATCATCATCAAATTTTACGATTACTAAATCCAAACCATTGACTAATGCGTGTTCTGGTTTTTTGTTTTCTAAAGTGTCTACTTGGGCAATTGCAATTGGTTTTTTCATTGGTAGTAATTTTTTAATTAAAAAGAAAAGCCTAGTGCGAAGACAACACGCCCACCATCTAAACTATTAAAATATCCTATGTTAGCCGTAAAAGCTTCAGCTCCTATAAGCCAAGCTGATGCACCTACTGAATTATGCCATTTATTTGAAGTGTCATCTTCAACCCAAACCCTACCATAATCGAAACTACCGGTAAGTCCGAATCTAAAAGGTACAAGGCTGGTTCTTAACCCTCCTAAAGGAAACCTTAAATCTGTATTCTGATAAAAAGATTGTTTTCCAGTAAATCTTTCATTTCTAAATCCTCTTAAGCTCTTGATACCGCCAATAGTTGCTGCATGGTAAAATTCAAAATCATCACCGATCAATGCTTCACCTGCAATCTTGGTTGCAAAAACGATACTACCGCTTTTAGTTAATTTGTGATCTATGATCAATTGTGGTTGTATGTACGCAAAACTATTATCTGCTTCGGTATTATCTATATTCGTTTTATAACCTATGGTCAGCCCTGCATCTAGCCCCAAGGTAGGAAAAGCGGCACTATTTTTATTTTTGAAATTATAAGCAGTTTCTACACCTGCATAGGTTTGCCTATCAAAAATTGTATTAGTCTGTGGTAGTTGTGCTACAAAGCGATCGGCTGTATTATCAACCTCAAAAGATTCTATTAAAGGTTTAAAATAGAAAGAACCTCCGTTAATACCTTCCCATTGTAATGACACTGCTGCTTTAAATTTACTAATTCTAATTCTATTAAAATCTAAATCCACCTCATCAGCGTCATAAAGCGTTTCATTACCAAAGCCAAAGAAATTTTCTGAAAAACTAGGACTCGTATACAAACCTTCTAAACCAAAATTCCAGTTATGAAAAATATTCGAAAACTCCCCTTTATACGACAAATCAAAACCTGATGTACTGGTATAATATGCAGCATTAATACTATGCTTATATGTAAATGGATTACGTTGTAAACTATATGAAGTATGATTACTAATCACTCCTAATTTCACTCCGTCATCTGGGTTGAATGCTATTATAGGTAACAACTGATTAAAATTATATTTTACTTTTTTATGATCGTAATTATTTAATTCATAATCATTTACCAACCATTTTTTAGATCTTTTATTTACAATGGTATTCTCCTTATCCTTGTAATCATAAAGTTTTACCTTTCGCGTGTTTTTAAAGTCGTATGTATCATTTTTCTTTCCACCTACTATTTTAATTTTTATAGGATGGTCTCCCTCACCTTCTACCGTGAACGTATCTTTTCCATCCAAGCCAAATAGCCAAATTTCTTTGGTAATGTCATTCGAAAATGTATGATTTAAAAGACCTAAATCTTTACGGTCTATTTTTACCGTAGTCTTACCATCTGCTAATCTAGTTATGGTAAAATCATCTGCTTTCTGTGTTCCTGTAACAACTTGAAACTTGTTCAAATAGAGATAATATGTTTTTGTTATTTTTTTAAGATTATCTCTTCTACCTTTTAATTTCTGTTTAATATCATCTATGATCGGTCCTTTTATCTCATCAGGGATTGCTTCAAAAGCATTTTCAATATCAGCATCTGATAACTGGCTTTGAATATGATTGGTTTGCTTTTCCCACTCTTCCCAACCAGAAGCATGAATAAAAGTTAAATCTAAATGATAAGGAGATGATGCAAACCATTTTACACTTCTTAGATCTTCATCATAAGTTTGCATTTTACGTAGCCCTGGTATTACTCTGGTTAGAAAACTGATTAAAGTACCGTCGTACTTTGAAAATGCTTGGTCACGGTCTCTTGGTATCGGACTACAATACTCCGTTCCGTCTTCATTCTTATAAAGCGCCCAACGCCATTGGTCTTCATGTCTGTCCCAATCTCCCAAAAGCATATCGAATATTCTTGCTCTTATATAAGAAGACTCATCTACTACCGATTTACCCGATCTGTTTATTTCTTGTAAAACATCTGCAGTACTTAATATTTTTAACGGTTTTCCAAAACTTTCAGCTTCTACTTGAGTATCGCCTACATGCTCTTCAATCATGTACAATTCATCACCAAACTCATCATTATAAATACCTAATGTTTCTTGTTTAGGAATGTAGTATAAAATAGGATTGGTATGATTGACACCAACTGCATTAGATAACCCATCTACAACGAAAGGAGTATATGGATTTGAAGTCGTATAAAAATCGGCTAAAAATTTATCTACGGTTGTACCATCTAAAACATCTCCAATATAAGTTTCTTGAAAAGCATTCGCTTGTAAAAACTTTATGGTACTCTTTTTTAAGGCACGCATAACATACTGCTTACCTTCATTATCTTCTAACCTAAGTGATTTTGATTGTTGTCCTCCTCCTCGCTTTAACGGGGTTAAACCTCCCATTAAAGTATCTAAGAAAACTACTGGTGCATTCACCTCCTTACCATAAAAGTCCCGGTAATGCTCTCCCCATAGTGCTTTGTAAAATCCACTTTTTGTAGCTGCTTCTTTCGTATAAATAGCCGCTGATTTTTTAGCTCCTAGATTTTTATCGAAGTTGTAAACCTGTAAATTTTCAGTTTCGCTTTTTAGTACAGTAGTCTTAAAAACTTCATTAAAAGAACCATTTTCTAAAGCATAGTAATTTGCCTTTACACTACCGTCAGTTGTAATATCTAGGCGAACATAACCTTTTTTAGCGATAGAAAAATCACCATCATTACCTTTCTTTACTGCCTCCGTTTCACCTGCTGCTCCACTAATAATCTGAGGCACACTACTATTTATGTATTGTAGATTTTTACCTTGACCGGATAAGAAAATTACGTTTTCTGCGCCTCTAGCAATAGTTTTTAACCTATTTCTAAGCCTACGGTATTGTTGGTTTTGAAAATCTTCTGTTTTAAATCCGCCTATATTATCAAAAAAACCTTGTTTCGAATTTGTTCTGATAGGGTGATATAAAGCAACAAATACGATTTTACCTTGTGCTTTTTTAATTCGATTTTCAAATTCCAAAAAGAATAAGGTTCTATTCTGAATTTCTGAATCTTCATTGATATAAACATGATCGTCCCAATCTTCCAAAAACCATTGAGAATCTACCGTAATCAATTCTACGTTTTCTCCTAAATCTTGATGCTTAATAGGTTCTGCATCATCAGGATAAAATTTAGCTTTACTGTTTTTCTGAATATATTTCTCAATATCAGAAACGCCCTTATAGCCATTTGCCCACTCTTTACTACCAGGTATAAAAATGACATCATTACCTAGATTTGACATAACTGACAACTGCTTATCAATAGATTTTTCTATTTCGGTGGTAGGGGCGGCGTTCCCTAGCAGTAATACAGTGGGTTTTGCAACTAATTTGGATTCTTTCGAAATGGCTAATAGGACTTCGGTATCTGTTGTGTTCCATGTGTTACCAGTAACAAAAATGGATTGCTCTATTTCCTGAGAAAAAACAGTAGTTGTGAATAGAGCTAAAAAGAATATTAGCAAAAAATGGGAGAACTTTTTCATTATATTTGGTTTGTTTGGTACGTGTTTAAATGACTTAAGAATCACTTTTTGAATACGATATAGATTTTGAATCATAATCAATGATATTATCCTTTCGCATTGTGCTTAATACATTATTTACTGTCTGCCTAGAAGTATTGGTCAAGTTGGCTATGTCTTTATGAGAGAGTAGGTTCTTTGCCACTACCCTATCATTTTCTATTTCACCAAACTCTTCTATAAAAGCTTTTATAAATTCAGAGATTCTCGTTTTACTGTCCTTATATAAAAGGTCTTGTAGTCTTGTTTCTAATTTTCTGATACGAAGACCATATATTTTTAACAAGGCATTGTTTAGAGACTTATGTTGTTCCATCAAATCTTCCATCATATCAGATTCGATATAACAAATTACTACATCTTCTAGAGCTAAGGCGACTTCTTTAGAAGAGCGGTTTTTATCATAAATGGATAGTTCACCAAAAATATTTCCCTTTTTAACAACATACTTAACTACGTCGTTATCGGAGTCCATAATTTTAACGGAACCACTTTTTAGAAAGAAAATGCATTTTCTATCCCTTTCCCCTATCTTAATGATGCTGCCTTTATTTACATACTCCATTTCTAAATGATCACAGAGCTTCATCATAGTAGGCATCCCTAATTTTTTAAAAAGACTAAATCCTTCTAAAAACCAATATTTAGTAATTGCTTTCAAAATTTAATTTTAACAAAAACCAATATTACTGATTATCAATAGTATGTAGAAGCTCTAAATTTAACAGAGTTACTTCACACGACAGTCGAGTAAATTTAAGGGAGTTATAAATGGGAAAAAGCGACGTAATTGATAATCCCCCAAATCTTTTTAAAATTGGTCGGTTTTAACCATTTGTCGTATAAATGTTTGGTAGCTATCAATTTAGACAACTATTTACAGGAAGAATACCTAAAAAAAAATAATTTGGGACTAATAATTACATGCTTTACTATTTACCGCGTAATCTTCTAAATTGTTTATACGCTTTGTCCACGGCGGCCTTGGGTGCTTTATCGAATTCCTTTTCCGTTACCTTATAAACCTTTTGAATACTATCAAGTTTATCATGCATATCTTCAATTACAGATGAATAGGTTCTATCATCAATTATGTTATTCAGTTCTTTTGGGTCTTTGTACAGGTCATAAAATTCCCAACTATCAATATCATCATAAAAATGCATTAACTTATACCGTGCTGTACGAATGCCATAATGTTTTTTCACCATGTGAAAGGCAGGATAATCATAGTAATGGTAATAAAGCACATCTCTAAAATCTTCAGGATTCATAGAACCATCTAAAAGTCCTTTAAACGATTGTCCTTGCATGGCTCCGCTTTTTCCTTCTACTCCCGCAAAATCGAGAAATGTCTGTGCAAAATCCAAATTTTGAACCATAGCATCTACTTTCGTTTCTGCTGAAATGATGCCTGGCAATTGCATCAATAAAGGGCTCCCAAAAGACTCTTCATACATAAAACGCTTATCGAACCATCCTTTCTCACCCATATAAAAACCTTGGTCTGAAGTATAGACCACTAACGTATTTTTATCCAATCCGGATTCCTCCAAGTAATCCAAAATCTTACCTACACCTTCATCTACAGCGGCTATGGTTGCCATATAATCTTGCATATAGCGCTGGAACTTCCATTTGGCCAAATCCTTACCTTTTAAATTCGCCTGATGAAAGGCATCGTTCTTTGGTAAATATGCTTTGTCCCATGCGTTTCTTTGCTCAGGGGACATTCGTTCAAAATCGGTTGTCCAAGGGTTGTGTGCCAATTCCGTACTTCCGTATTCCTTGCTCATTTTAAGGTCATGACCCTCGTACATATCGTCATATATGGTCTGTAGTTGAGCTTCTGCCGCTTGTTGATTTTCAAACGAAGGAAAATAGGTGTCTGGCAACGGAAACTGCACCGAGTCATATTTGTTCATGTGACGCAATGCCGGCATCCAATTCCGATGCGGAGCTTTGTGATGCACCATCATAAAAAACGGAAGGCTATCGTTTCTTTTGTTTTGCAACCAGTTAAGCGCGTCGTTGGTAATAATATCTGTCGCATAGCCCTGTATTCTAGTCGTATCGCCTTTTTCAATAAAATCCGGATTGTAGTAGTTACCCTGATCTACAATTATTTTGGAATAATCAAATCCTTGAGGCTCCCCGTGCAAATGCCATTTTCCCACAATTGCTGTTTCATAACCTGCTGATTTCAATATTTTGGGTAACGTCACCTGATTACCGTTAAACTGATCTCCGTTCTGTCTGAAACCGTTTATATGACTGTGTTTTCCGGTCAATATTACAGCCCTACTTGGGCCACAGATAGAGTTTGTAACGTAACTGTGCGTAAAAAGCGCCCCGTTCTTTGCCAAACGGTCTATATTCGGTGTCGGAGCCTGTTGTGTTAGCGGATGTCCGTAGGCACTTATAGCCTGAATAGCATGGTCATCGGCCATGATAAAAAGGATGTTGGTTTTTTTATCTGATTTTTCAGGTTCAATGGTCTCCTCTTTACAATTGAGAAATACCAACGAAACAAGTACTAGTAATTTTGAGAAACGAAACATGATAATTAATTTTTGTGGGACATTCTCACGTGACTTTGGATAAGCTTTCCGTTGAGAACATTTTGTAAAATAAATTCGGAAATCAGGTCTACCTGAGCATAGGGCAGATTTGCCCAATCATGACTACCGTTCGGGTCATAAACTAAGGTGCATGATGTATTGAGCACCTTCAACCTTTCAGCAATAGTCCTTGAGCCATCTAACATAAGATAACCAGCTGCGGATGCTATGCAGTGATGGTGTGGCGCAGTTCCAAAAGGTACCAGTTTATCCTTTTTACCATGGAATAGTAAAGTAGGAACGGCATTATTTTTCACTATGTAATCCGCATTTAGGACGGCCCCGGCAAATGAAACTACACCGGCAAATTTTATATCTCCATAAGGCAACTTTTTAAAGTCCGGGTGATACTGTAAAAATGCCGTATTGAGAACAGCTTCGGCCCCGGCACTACTGCCCACTAGAATAATTTTATTTTTATCGAAATTCAACTTAGCAGATTTTCCTATTAAAAACCTAGTGGCTTTCAAAACATCGGCAGAAACGGATTTGAACGTTTCTATTTTTTCGGTGGATGGACAATCGCACCCAAAGGATTTTCCTTTTCGTAAGCTGTAACTCATTGAAGCAACGGCGTAGCCCCTTTTTGCCATAGCTTCTGAAAATCCGCTTTCTAAAAAATTATCTCTCTTCCCTCCGGAAAAACCTCCACCATGGACTAAAATCAATAAAGGGCGATTGGGCACCACCCCTTTTTTAGAAGAATAGTAGTCCAATTTTAAGGTATCGGAATAGGTAAAAGTTTCTTTGCCGATTTTGGCATGAATACTATCTAAATACACCTCTTGTGCTTGCGTAGATTGAAGCCCTAAAACCAATACAATCAATACCTGAAAAAAGTATAAACGCTTTTTCATGCTAGTTCAATTTAAAGGATGTCTTCAATTCCGCTTGCGAATTGGTACCCACGAATATTTCAAAATCACCTGGCTCAGCAACAAACTCAAGTGCTCCGTTATAAAATTTAAGATCATTAGGTTGTAGTGTCAATTTTACAGTCTTGGTTTCTCCTTTTTTCAAGAAAACCTTGGTAAATCCTTTCAACTCTCGCAATGGTGGTGTAATACTCCTTACCACATCTCTAAGGTAGAGCTGTACGATTTCCGCACCATCAAAATCACCTGTATTGGTCACGTCTACCAAAATTTCTACCGCTTCCATCTGTGCGATTTGCGACTTCTGGATCTTCAGGTTTTTATAGCCGAATTCAGTATAGCTCATTCCATAGCCAAATGGAAAAAGAGGGGTGTTGACTACATCTAGATAATTGGACTTGAATTTTTGAAAATTATCAGCTTCAATAGGTCTACCCGTATTCTTCATACTGTGATACACGGGAATCTGACCTACGTTTCGCGGCCATGTTGCCGTTAATTTGCCCGAAGGATTATAATCCCCAAAAACAACATCCGCGATAGCGTTACCGGCTTCGATACCGGCATGCCACACCTGGAGTATACTCGCTGGCAAAGCAAACTCGTCCTCGATGGTCAGAGGTCTTCCGCTCATTAGGACTATGACCATTGGCTTACCAATTTTTGATAGTTCGGTCAACATTCTTTTTTGACTTTCAGGAAGGGATAAATTGGTTCTGCTTGCGGCTTCTCCACTAAATTCACTTGCTTCTCCTACCACAGCAACAATAACATCTGAATTTTCGGCAAGTTTTAACGCTTCGTTCAAAAGCGTTTCCGATGAACGTTCGTCTATTTCAACACGCGTTCCAAATACATTGGCACGCTTTGCCAAATCTGGGTCGTTGGTAATGTTAGCTCCTTTTGCATACTTTATTTTTGCTTTTGGTGCTACATTTTTAAACCCTTCAAAAACAGGAACGGAAAGCTGCGGGTCTCCTGTCGGCGCCCAAGTACCCAACATATTGTTTTTATTGTTCGCAAGAGGTCCAACTAGAGCTATCTTGGCACTTTTCTGTAACGGAAGTACATTCTCATGCTTTTTTAATAATACGAACGATTGCCTTGCTGCTTCTCGGGCAAGCTTGCGGTTCTCTTGGCTTAGAATATCTTTTTCAGGTCTACTTTCATCGGCATAAAGGTAAGGGTCGTTAAAAAGGCCTAAGTTGTATTTGGCCGTCAAGATTCTTCGGCAAGCCTGAGTGATAGATTCCTCGCTTACCTTACCTTCTTCTACAGACTTTTTGAGCGTTGTTAAAAAGCCTTCGCCCACCATGTCCATATCAAGGCCGGCATTTAAGGCAAGTGCCGACACCGTTTGTAAATCACCCAAACCATGAGCTACCATTTCATTTACCGAAGTATAGTCGGAAACTACCATTCCCTCAAAGCCCCATTGTTTCCGCAACAAATCCGTAATCATCCATTTATTCCCGGAAGCCGGTACGCCGTCAATATCATTAAAAGAGGTCATGGCGCTACCTACCCCTGCGTCTACTGCAGCTTTATAAACTGGCAGATATTGGTTGTACATTTTCACTTTTCCCATATCTACGGAATTGTAATCACGCCCACCTTCGGCAGCGCCATAAAGCACTAAATGTTTCACTGTAGCCATCATGGTGTTAGGTTTCTTTAGATTCGTACCTTGGTAGCCCTTTATCATTGCGGTTGCAATGGCGCTTCCTAAAAATGGGTCTTCCCCTGCTCCTTCGGCAATACGCCCCCATCTGGGATCACGAGCGATATCTACCATGGGAGAAAAATTCCAGTTGATTCCGTCCGCAGTGGCTTCCTTGGCTGCCGTCTCCGCCATTTTCTTTATCAGCTCCAAATCCCAACTAGCAGCGGTTCCCAAAGGAATGGGAAAGGTAGTTTTATAGCCGTGAATAATATCCGAACCAATTAACAACGGTATTTTAAGTCGAGAGTTTTCAATAGCTATTTTTTGAGCCTGACGCACCTTCTCTGGTCCTGCGACTCCAAACAAGCCCCCAACCTGACCTGCTTTTATCTTTGCTTCTACATTATTACTCACCACCGAACCTGTGGCAATACCACCACCCGGGGTTAATAAATTGAGCTGCCCTATTTTTTCTTCCAAGGTCATTTTTGAAAGTAGCGCTTCTACTTGATCTATCTTTTCTTGTGCTTTCACGGAAAACAATCCTAAACCAAACAAAAGGATAAAGGATACTAATTTTATTTTTAGAGTATTCATTTTCAACATTTTATCATTTTCATTCACGTTCAATAAAGACCAAAACATCCCTGTGCACCATTCCTTGTAAAGTGGCACCTTTCAATCTTATCCTAACTAATTCACTGGGTCTAATAGGTAAACCCTAAGGCATCCAGACCTTTATTTACATCTTCATTTTGCATAAAAAGTCGCCATAGTAATTCTGACCTATGATTTTCTATCATAACTAAAATAGGACCTTGGTCTATGGCCAAATATGCATCTGCCACCCAAAAATCGTTTTGCGGACTAAAAGCATCATAAAAACCTGCAGGGCCTAAAAGTTTATCTTTATTCTTATAAAAATACCGTAACGCTTTCATCGATGCTTCCGGAGTATACGGCAAAGAACTTAGTGCCGCGGTAGGCGAAACTACACCTGTGTCATTAGACGGGCTATGCGCATTATACCCTATACCGCCATCGGCATTTCTACTGTAACTAGCAGTAAGACCCCAACAATCTTCGCCATAATCCGTAAAATTTTTTGGGTTATCCATGCAATACGTCAAATTGATTTTGGCATGATTTACGGCCGCTTCATCATAATTCACAAAAGCGTCGGCCAAGTTTCGAGGATCTAGTCCTAAATAAGAGTAGTGTGCCCAAAACAATGGCCCGCCTTTGGGAGAATTACCTGCATGGTCTACAACCAGAGGAATATCATATGCTAAAGCGCCATTGGCAATAGCGCCATTTGATGCCCAGCCATTTTCATAAATTTCTTTAGTGATAGGAAAGTCGGGAGAAGCCGCTGCCATAACGTACGTCATCAAAACTTCGTTGTAACCCTTTAATTCTAAATTGATATCGAAACCAAAATCGGGACTCCAATGCCAATACAAAGTATTTTGATCTTGGGTGAACCAATTCCACTCCACTCCTTTCCATAAACTATCGGCTTGCGCTGCCAACTCTTTTTCTTCGGGAGAACCGTTTTTCAAGTATTCCTTTACACAAATTAACCCCTGTGTTAAAAATGAAGTTTCGACTAAATCTGCACCATTATCTTTTTCACTAAACGGAAGCACCTTACCTGTCTGTCCATCTAACCAATGAGGCCAAGCGCCATGAAAGCGGTCTGCTTCCTCTAAAAACGACATGATTTTAGCGAGTCTTTCCACACCTTCGTTTCTTGAAATGAATCCTCTTTCAATTCCCACAAGAATACCCATTAACCCAAAACCTGTTCCGCCAACAGTAACCGTATTAGGGTCATTGGTCAGGTCTTGAGGATGATATCTTTCACGAGCAGCACCTGATTCCGCTTGCGCGAAATCATAAAAATATTTGAAGGTCTCTTTTTGCGTCAGGTCTAACAGTTCCTCATCCGAGAGCTCCGGAAGTTCTTCCTCCTCTTCCTCTTCTTCTTCAGGTACATTTTCCTCAGGAACTTCAGGCAACTCGGAAACCCCGATTGCCCCATTTTCCCCATCATCAGAAGAACATGAAAAGCACAGCGAGACCAATAAAAAGAGACCAACAACTTTATTCATTTGGCAAACTTGGAGAAGTGAATCCTAATTTTCTTAAACCTTTTTGCACATCTGAATTGGTCATAAAAAGTTGCCAGAACAGTCCGCTTCTATAATTCTCTATCATTACAGGAATAGGCCCTTGGTCAATTGCCAAATACCTTGGCACGTACCATTTGTGCTCTAAGCTAAAGGCATCATAGGGACCATATTTACCAATTAAAGAGTCCTGTTCCGTATACATGTACCGTAAAAAATCTTTACTCTGCTCAGGCGTATACGGCATAGAGGCAAGTGCGGCTGTTGGTGATATAACACCAAGGTCACGGTCAGGTCTATGACCTGCATACCCTTTCATTGAGTAGCTAGAAGTAAATCCCCAAAGATTCTTTCCGTACCCTTTGTATTCATGCGGATTCTCTACGGCATGACGATACTGAATCATTGCATGGTTTTCGTTTAACTTCCAATAATCTGCGTATTGGTCTTTTAAGTCTTTCGGGTTTAGGCCCAAATACGAATAATGCGCCCAAAACATTGGACCTACTGGAGACCTGTCATGCTCATAATGATTTACTACTGTTCTCAAACCATAAAAAGTAGTATCATTTTTAATTTCGCCATTTTTAGCCCAACCTTGTTCGTAAACTTCCTTTTTTACAGAATGTGTTGGCGAAGCTGCAGCCAAAACATACATAATAAGCGCCTCATTATATCCACCTACAGGGAAGTTCATCTCCCATTTGTATTCAGGCGACCAATGCCAATAGAGTACATTTTCACCTTTGGTGTACCAGTCCCACTCAACCTCTTCCCAAAGTTTTTGAATTCTGTTCGCCAGTTCTTTCTCACGCTCATTACCCGACTCAAAATATTCTTTTACGGTCAACAGGCCCTGTACCAAGAAAGCAGTTTCTACCAAATCCCCTCCATTATCCATCTTACTGAAAGGCGTCATCTTTCCGTCAGGCATAAGCCAGTGGGGCCAAACCCCATGAAATCTATCCGCTTTTTCTAAAAATAAGACCGATTTCTCGTAACGCTCCAAAGCTTGTTCACGGCTAATAAAACCGCGCTCTACCCCTACTAAAATAGCCATGAGGCCAAAACCTGAACCACCTGTGGTAATAATATCCTTATCATGAGCGGGATAAACGTTATCCAAATGAATACGCTCACGAGCCAAACCAGATTCTGGTTCAGCACCTTCCCAGAAATAGTCAAATGTCTGTTTCTGAACGGAATCCAACAATTGCTCATCGGTCAATTCCTTACCTATCTCAGGCTCTTGTTGGGTGTCAATTTTTTCTTTTTTTGATGGATTGCCACCACACCCGATCAAAAGGGAACCCGTAAAAAGGGCTATAGTCAATACTCTCATACGATTGTATAATTTGATTTTAAACTGCTATAAATTAGCATTCATAATTTCCTGAATTTCTTCTTGAGATAGCGTCTTATTGAACAAGCGTAGCTCATCCATTAAGCTCTCATCGGCCAAATGACCCCACTCCGTAAATCTTGGAGCTCCCGAACCTATGGATAGGATGTCGCAATCTGACCAATCAATGCCTCCGGTTAATTCACCCTGCGCAACAACTTCTCCGTTGAAATAAACTGCAGCACTATTTCCTGATATGGTGAAGGCCATATGTACCCATCCCGCAGCTGCAGGGTCTAAAGCGGCTAAATCACCACCATCAAACCAAGTATCAGCTTCGCCATTACCAACATTCAATTTAAAAACTTGTCGTGTGGCATCACCTTCCCTAAAAAACCGGAAGCCATTTGTTCTTAAATTTTGAATTTCTGGGAACCCTTCTTTTTCTGTATCCTCGGGACCCATGACCAAAATACCCGCTCTTCCTGGTTCTGCGTTCACTTTATACCAAAGTGTGGCACTAAACTCATCTGTAGTCAATCCGTTAGAAGGAACGGTCAAATAAGAATCTTCCGCACCTACATAAGCAGCTTCACCAGCAACAACATCATCGAAAAAACCAGGTGTACCTACTATATCTGCCTCCAAACCAGTAAACAGATTCTCATACGAATTCTCAAAAGGCATATAAAACATCTCTCCCGGGAAATTAGGAGGGTAATCCGATACCACGATGCCCGAATCATCTTGAATGATTTGTTTCACTTCTTCTTGCGTAATAGCGCGATCAAAAATTCGCAATTCATCAAGTAAACTTAAATCGGATTTATGGTTCCAACCCGAGAAGTTAGGTTCACCGGACATAATGGAAAGAATGTTTACATCTGTCCAGTCTATTCCTGTTAAAGGTCCTTGAGAAACAATTTGACCGTCTATATAGACCACGGCCTCAGTACCAGAAATAGTGAAAGCTAGATTCACCCATTCTTCTGAAGCAGGGTCAACTTCTGCAGCTTCACCTCCATCAAACCAAGAGTTAGCGTCTCCTGTACCTACATTTAATTTATAGCGTTGTTTCCCGTTTGCATTTTCCCTAAAAAACCTGAAACCACTGGTCAATACATTTCCACCTGTTTCGCTAAGAGGTGGACTCATTGCCAAAATACCGGCACGGTCTGGTACTGCATTTAATTTTATCCAGAATATGGCACTCAATTCCGCATTCTTAAATCGTTCCGGATCTAGTGTCAAAAAGGAGTCTTCCGAACCAGCATAAGAACCATCTCCCGCTAAGCTTTCTTCGCTAATGGAAGGCGTACCTACTTGTTCTGCCTCTTCAAAACTCAACAAGTCTACATATCCCCCCTCAAACGGCATATATAAGAGCTCGCCCGGGTATTTAGAAATATACGCTGGCTCTTTGGTAAAATTGACCACCTCACTGGTAGATTTCCCATCTAAATCTTTGGCAATAACCGTAAGTTGATGCGCCCCATCTTCTAATTGATCATACACCAAATCATCAACAATCAACTTACGGTAATCTTTAAAACTGTTATAATTGCCTATTCTAGTTCCGTTCAGCAATACTTCTACTGAACCTAGTTCAATATCATCTTCGGCCTGAAACTTAACGGTAATCGTTGCTAGCTCCTCATTTACTTTTACCGCTAGACCTTCTGAAGGTGACGTAATTGTTATTGCCGGTGCCGTTGCATCTGCCCCGGGATCAACTTCGGTTAAAGAATCGATACCTTGATCACAGCTATAAAAAAGCGTAGCTGCCATCAAACATGATACTATGTATTTTACATTTTTCATCTTTCTGTTTTGTTAGTTGAATTGGATTAATTCTGAAGCACCGGAAATTGGTCTATCTGTGGTTGCGGATAAGGCAAGAAGGTCTTAGCCTCAGTGAACGTACGACCATCGTACGTAAGCTCATCAAACCTCTGCAAACGAATCATATCATAATAGCGTTTGCCCCATTCCATGGCCAATTCGGCAAATTTCTCCTCCACAACCTGATCTAGAGTTACCCCGGATAAAGCAGGCATTCCCGCTCTCTCGCGAACTAAGTTCACAGCTTGATCGGCTGTTATTGCCGAACCTGATGCGCCTTGTGTTAGAGCCTCTGCATACATTAGCAAGATTTCGGCATAACGAATAACGTTGTTGTTTTTATTACTACCATACTCGGTACGCCCTTCAATCAACTGATTAGACGGCAGGTAATGTTTTCCGCTTGAAAAGTAACCCCTTGCAAAATCATTGATGGTATCGTTGTCTCGGGTAATTTTGGTCATGAAACTTGGCAAATCGGAATACGCTGGATCTGTCTGTAACTCCGCTATACCTCTTTCCGTGAAAAGTACACTCGTTTCCAAACGTACGGTTTCACCACGGTCTAGCATAAACTTGATGAATTTGAAACTGGGCTCATAAAAGCCCCAACCACTATTGGAACCTTCTACAGCGGGAGACCAGTTTTGTGGACCATAAGGAGCATATAGGTGTGCAAAACGATCTCCTTCGCCTTGGTTAAAATCGGAATATTGTAAATCCAATAAACTTTCATCACTTAACTTACCGGGAGTTTTAAAAAGCTCATAAAAATCTGGATACAAGCTAAACTTCCCCGAAGCGATAATCTGGCCGGTGGCATCTGCAACTGCTTGGTAATTTGCCAATTCTTGGTTTGCCAATGCTTTAATTGCAAGTGCCGTATATTTAGTGACGCCGCCTTCTAGATCGGTTCTCTCATTAGGTCTAGCATCCGGTAATAACGGAATGGCCAAATCCATCTGATCGGAAACGTGCTGCATTACTTCCGCTTTCGTTGGCAGGGTTTCCACTTCTAACAACAATTCCGTATCCGAAGACTCTGGAATAAAAATATCTCCGTATACCTGAGAAATTTGAAATAACATCATACCTCTTAACACCTGTATTTCTGCGATATACTGGTTTCCCAACGCAATTTCAGCATCGCTACCAAATTCTTGGTAACGTGCAATCTGCTCCATAGCAGTATGCGCGGAAATAACATCTGCATAGGTGTTTTCCCAAAGAGAATTTACCATCCAATGGTCTTTACTGTAATTGAATCTATCCATTTCAGTAAATTCTGGCTGATCACCCAAACCACCTGAATTAACATCATCTCCTCGAACGGACATAATGAGCGGTTGCTCCCATCCTCTAGAATAAAAAGCTTCGTAAGCACCAACAGTGGAAAGTAACATTCCTGATGCATCCGTAAAATCAGTACCTCCTGCGAAATTGTTGTTCAGTTCCGGTTCATCTAACTTATCGGTACATCCCCAAACGGCTAGAACCAAAAGCAACACAAGGGAAGGTTTTGAAATTTTATTAAATAGTTTCATAGTCGTCTTTTTTATATTTTAATGTTTACGCCTATTGTGTAAATAGCCGGAATAGGATAGGTATCGTTATCAACACCATTAGGTACTTCAGGATTAAAACCATTGTAATCAAAAACAGACAATGGCTTCTCTGCAGTAACATACACCCGAGTTTTAGGAAGACCTTTTATCTTTCCATCTTTGTTAATCGTATATCCTAATGTGATATTTTGAATTCTAAAGAAATCACCGTCTTCAATAAAGAAATCGCTTAATTGTTGGTTCCATCCCTTTCTAATTCCTGCCGAAGATGGGTAACTGTTAGAAGTACCCTCCCCATGCCAACGGTTCAGTGCAAAATCACGGTCCCAGTTGGTATCATTGGTAAAAATGACCTCACCACGTTTACGGTTTAAAATTTTATTTCCTCCTTGGCCCAAGGCCGCTGCAGAAAAATCCCAAGCTTTATAGTTGAAGCTCATATTAAACCCAAAGGAATAGGTTGGCAAGTAATTACCTAACATCACACGGTCATCTGCTGTTATGCCGTCTACACCATCCTGGTCCCTAAATTTTAAGTCTCCGGGTACAATTGCTCTTCCATTAGCTATTTCCACTTGTGCTGCTGGATCTGCTGCTATTTGTGCCTCATTTTGATAAACACCATCTACTTCTAGACCGAAGAAAGAAAATACCGGGTCACCCACACGCGTACGTTGTCTAAACTCCGCAGAGCCCGTATCTATATTCAATTGACGGTCAGTGTCCAATACTTCATTCTTTAGGGTAGAAAAATTAGCACCGAGCGAATAACTAAAATCATCAGAAACTTGATCGTTCCAGTTTAAAGCCAATTCAAGACCTTGATTTCTAATTTCACCCACATTTTGCCGGGTTGCATCCGGAATCAAAGGAACTTCAATTGGAATTACAGCATCCTTTGTATCTCGTATATAATAATCCGCTTCCAAAGAAAGTCTATTGTTTAATGATCGTGCCGAAAGACCAACGTTCACTTCTTCAGTAACCTCCCATTTTAGTGCCGTAAAATTGCTACTGGTATTAACCCCGCTCACCATGGTATCTCCAAAAGAAGTAGTTACAACGGTAGACGTTATTGCGCCTTCGCTACCAGGTACCTTATCGTTACCCAATTTACCCCAACTACCACGGAATTTAAGAAAGTCAAACACTCCGTTGTTTTCCATAAAATTCTCTTCGGAGAGAACCCATCCTGCACCTATGGTTGGGAAATAGCCCCATTTTTCTTGATACTTGTTCGTTCCATCTGCACGGTACGTTCCGTAAAGCAGATACCTATTATCATAATTATAAGAAACCCTACCGAAGAACGATAGACCATATTCACGACGACCATCATCTTTTACATCATCTTGTACAATAGTCTGTGCCTGATCCAAATAATAGGCCTCTTCCCCAGATAACGGAAAGTTTAGACCTTTTGCCTCAAGGCGCTCAAAAGATTCGTCTCTAAAAGATGAACCTCCAAGCACCGTAAGGTTATGTTTGCCAAAAGATTCTGTATAGGTTAAGGTGTTGTCCCAAATTTGGTTTGAATAGGTATCGTTTCTCTTTACCAATTCTGCATTTTCACGCTGAAAGCCGTTACCTATAAAATAGGGCAATCTAACCTCTCTACGTTCTATGGTTTCAAAGTTGTGATTGTAAGCCGTTTTGAAGGTCAACTTCTCAGGAATGATGTGTACCTGCGCATAAAAATTGGCCAAAACGTTTCTTATTTTAGAACGAAGTTCACTATTATCCATCGTAGGGAACGGATTCTGACCGCCACGATATCCTAAATCTTGGGCATTCGCATAATTGGTTGGGTAAACACTCTCGTTACCAGCAAGTGTTTCATCATACACTGGAAGAATAGGAACTGCATAATATGCCAATCTGAAAGCAGAGTTCTCTGCATCATAACGGGTAGCGTTACTAATTACCATATTTCCTCCAACCGTTAAATTATCATTTACCTTAAAATCAATTTTACTACGGAGGTTGAAGCGCTCGTATTCATTCTTCATTTTAAGAATACCCTCTTGTCCAAAATAATTGGCGCCAATTGCATAGGTAGCATTATCGCTACCACCGGTAATGCCTATACTATGGTTTTGAATCAAAGCGGGTCTCAAAATTTCGTCATACCAATCCGTGTTTACGTTAGGTACATTCGGGTTAATTCGGCTACGCCCGTAACGCTGCATAGCGTTATCAATAAATTCATTATCGGGTGCAGACCCTGATTCTCTTGCCAAGGTCACAAATTGCTCAGCATTAGCTAATTTCAACACATTCTGTGCGACCTGAAAACCGGAATACCCATCATACGTAATTTCCGATTTCTGATTGTAAGCACCAGATTTAGTTTCAATTAGCACTACTCCGTTTGCAGCACGTACTCCGTAAATTGCTGCAGCAGAGGCATCCTTTAAAACAGATATAGAAGTTATATCTGCCGTATTCAAGAAATCTATGTCATCAAAGAACATTCCATCCACCACGTAAAGTGGACCAGATGCATCCGTATCATAAGATCCAATACCACGTACACGGATCGTTGGGCCTTGTCCAGGACCACCATTACTTACAACCTGCAAACCGGCAACCTTACCTTGTAGTGCTTGCATAGGAGAACTTGTTGGTGTTGCCGCAATCTCTTCGGCCTTGACCGTCGTAATTGCAGAAGTAAGATCTTTAGATTTCATTTGACCATAACCAATAACCACTACTTCATCTAAGGCTTGAGCATCCTCAGATAATGATACGTTAATATTGGTCTGCCCTTTCACTGAAATTTCTTGTGAAGTAAAACCGATATAGCTTACTACTACTATTCCATCTTCATCCACTCCGTTTAAGGTGTAGTTTCCGTCAAAATCGGTTTGTGTTCCTGATGTGGTACCCTTAACTACGATACTTGCTCCCGGTAACGGTTCTCCATTAGCATCACTAATATTACCTGAAACGGTAATACCGTCCTGAGCAAACAATGCTAACTGAAAGAAAAAGAAGCACATCGATAAAAAAATGTTTCTTATTTTCATAATTATCTAAAAGTTGAGTTATAAATTTATCAATCTGTTAAATTCAAGCACAAGTTATATAATGTAACCAGCGTCTCTTTTGTGAAAGGCTACATAAAAAATACATCAACGTAAATAGGGCTGCGAACCCCATAATACACGGTATTTGCAGTAGTGCCAATGTTAAGAAAACTTAAAACTTTAACACTGTGATGTAGTCTTGATGTAGTGGTTTAAACGGATGGAAATTAAGGATGTAAGAAAATAGCACCGTTAAAAGAGCTATTTAAACTTAATTAGGAAGTTCGACAGATTTTGAGAACTATCAATTCCCAATTTTTTACGTAAACGGTACCGATGTATCTCTACCCCTCTAATAGAAATTGCCATAAGTGGAGCGATTTCCTTACTTGATAGATTCATCTTTAAATAGGCACATAATTTCAAATCTTTTGGTGTAAGTTTAGGAAACTGCTGCAATAGGTTATCAAAGAAATCATCATGCAGTTCTTTAAAGTTAACCTCAAAATTTTTCCAATCTTCATTCTCATTAATAGACCCATCTAACTTTTTGGTCAATGAACGATAACGTTGCTTATTGGAAAAAGCATCTTTGTTCAAAACCATAAGGTCTTTGAGTTCTAGAATAAGTTCGTTTTTTTTCGCAACACTCATAGTTGTTCTTGCCAATTCGGTTTGCTTCCGTTTAATTTCCCTTTCTAATTTTTCCTTTTCTAATTGCGCCAAACGTTCTTCTTGCTCACGCTCCAAGTTTATTTTTAAAAGCTCATGCTTTCTTTTTAGTTTTTGTCTGTTATACCAACGTACCCCTAATATGACCGCAATAACCAATAGCAAATACCCCAACATACTTAATTTTGACAAATACCAAGGGGGAGCTATATTAAATGTAATTATTTTAGGGTCGCTTTTCTTATGGTCCATACTCACCGTATGCGCACGAAGCTCATAACTACCATGTGGTAAGTTTTGAAAATTTAGGGTTCCTACCGTAGCATACTCCTGTTGTTCCAAGGGTCCCTGCAGTGTGTAATAATACCTAGGTTGAACCATACGCGGTGCAGAAAACTGAAAACGTAAATCTTGGGCATCTATAAATGGGATTTCAAAATCGCTTTCTGTAATCGCATGGCGCTTTGCATCATCACTAAAGACCGAAAGTTCCGGAACTGGTATAGCAGCACCCTGTAAGTGTCTTTTTAACTGGATAAGATTCATTTGCGCAAAACCATCGCTCAAGGTTATAAGATAGGTAGAATCGTTACGCCTAACCGCCCTTTCCATATCGGGCATGAGCCTTTGGTTCAATTGGGCCTCACTAATAGCTATGGTATTTTCACGTAAATCTGTATATAAGAGCTCTTTTGTTTCCGTATCCTTCAAAAACCAAAAATGTTCACCATCCTCATAAATAAGGGACATATCCGTAAAGGGCTCAAATTCCTCTAAAAGGACAATTTCCCCCACCAATGGATCATACTTGTACCACTTGCCCTCACTCTGAATGACAATTTGGTTTTTAATTCTATACAACTTTACATTATAGATGTTAGGAAGTACGTTGGTGCCAAAGGTAACTTTATCCTCAACCGCAGATAGGTTTTCATTTAATTTAAAGCGAAACAAACCCTTATAATGATGGGCGGCCCATATGGTTCTATTATCTTCAAAACAAAGTTGTTTCACAGGAAAATCTATTCCCAAAATAGAGTTTGTATCCCATTTACCCGAAGCCTCTTTTTCATATTTGCTCACACCGGTATATGTACCTTGCAGAAAAACATTATTCCTTTCCGGAACCTTTACAAATTGATAACCACCTGCCCTATTGGATACTTTTTGCAATCTGTCACCCTCTAGCCTAAATGTTCCCGTGTTATGACCAACCAACACATCGTTTGCAATGGTCTCAACATCCCAAACATGGCCCTGAGAACCTTCAAAAAACTCCAGCTCATCATCCTTAAAATAATAGATTCCCGTGTTACTGCCCAGATACGTGGTCCTATCTTTTATCGCCACATCATGAACGGTACCCAATGACCCGGTATGATCCGTATAAAAAGTAATTGGTGAGTTTACCTGAATCCGATCTATTCCACTTTCCAACCCTGCCCAAAATTGATCATTGAACTTTGCCAAAGAGAGCACTGTATTGTTTTGCAAGCCCGTATTTCTATTAAGATTACGAGAAGTTCCTTTAAGATTATCATAAATATAGATGCCGTTCTTTATTGTACCAAAGACAATTTCCCCAGTATCCAATGGTAATATTTTATTGAGCTGATGTTCTTTTAAACGGTTGTTCATATCTGTATTAAAAGGCAAAAACGCATCATCTTTGAATAACAAACATCCGTTTAACTGAGTCCCGATCAAGAGCCCATTATCAAAAGGAACCATATCCGTAATGGTCTGGTTTTTCAAAACCTCTTTATTAGCGATGGATTTAAGCTGATTTTCCCTCAAAACATAGAGTCCTTCATTCTTTGCCGTTACATACACCTCATTGTTATACACTGCTAGGGCCGTTACTACAAATTCCGGGTCTATTACCATTATTTTTTCACCTTCATATTTGTACAAAGTAGAAAATGACCGAAAATAGACAGACTCTTTAAATGGTAATATCTGCCAAAATTCCTCACTGGTAAACGTATGGTTTTTTATCAGCGAAGTCAGTGAAGTATAATTCAACTGCCCAATATCCGATTTCTCCCAATACCCAAATTCTTCGTACGAACCCGTATACACCCTATCTTTATTGGTCGCTACGGAACGTACTACCGTATTATTGGGTAGTTTGTTTAAAATCCATTCCTCTCCATTATAAGAAAGCAAACCCTTATCATTGGCCGCATAAACATGTCCGTTTTCATCTATACTGAGCCCCCAATTCTGGGCTCCTGCATTATACTCAAACACCTTATAATTATAAATAGGTGGCAGCAGCGTTTGTGCGGTTCCAATAAAGGGAAGTAGCACTAACAAAAAAATTATGTAATATCCATTTCTCATTTCTAATCTCTACTTTACATAATACAAAAATGGGCTTGAAGAAAATCAAACCCTGCTGCAAAGATAAACAGATTAAAGAAGCTTATTAGCACTCCGCAATCTTGAAAACAATCCTATATGGACATGAATTATGGATTACTATGTAATTAAGAGAAAGCATGTTGAAATCAGGTTCGTTTCTATCTAATTCTATTTAACATGGTATTTTAACCCATCTAACTGATGACGATTGATAAAAAGAGCGAAAACCACGTGAAAATATGTAATTTTGCATCCACTAATATACAGTGTACATGCGTTTGGTTTCTAAGGAGCAATTTCCCTTCATAAGCCACTCGCTTAAACCTGTACTTCACAATCACTAATCCGATATTTTATGATGACAAACAAACATGAATTTTTTATGTGTCGTGCTATTGAAATGGCTGCCAAGGGAATGAACTCAAATGCAGGTGGACCTTTTGGTGCTGTAGTCGTTAAAGACGGGAAAATCATTGCTGAAGGCCACAATAAAGTAACCTCAACCAATGACCCTACTGCACATGCCGAAATGGTTGTCATTAGAGATGCCTGTAAAAAATTGAATACGTTTCAGTTAACCGATTGTATTATTTATACTTCTTGTGAGCCTTGCCCCATGTGTTTTGGTGCCATTTATTGGGCTAGACCTAAAGCCGTATATTATGGCTGCGATAAAGCTGATGCCAAAGCCATAGATTTTGACGATCAGTTTATTTACGATGAATTAGAGGTTGGTATGGAAGACCGGCAGATTCACTTTAAGCAAATGCTACAAAATGAGGCCGTAGAAGTGTTCAACGACTGGGCCTCTAAAAACGATAAAACAAAATATTAGGACCAGTTTCCTCCATTATAAAATCTATTGCCAATTGCAGATATGACCGAAAAAGAAAAAATGCTCCATGGAGACCCTTATAATTCTCGAGATCCAGAACTATTGGCCATGTACCATAAAGCACGAAAGTTATTACTGCAATACAATGCTCTAAATCCTGAATTAAGTAGTGAACGTGATATCATTCTCACCGACCTTTTTCATAAGAAAGGAGATGGTGTATGGATCGAAGCTCCCTTTTTCTGTGATTATGGCGAAAACATCATTATAGGTGATGGCACTTTTGTAAACACCAATTGCATTTTTCTTGACAACAATACAATTACAATCGGTAAAAACGGACTTATAGCTCCCTACGTACAAATTTATACCGCTACACACCCTCTAAAAGCTTCCGAGAGGATAATTACCGAAGAAGGGCAATCTCGCTACCTGACCCATACGAAACCGGTTTCTATTGGTGATAATGTTTGGATTGGCGGAAACTCTGTCATCTTTCCTGGCGTAACCATTGGAAACAATGTAACCATAGGCGCCGGTAGTGTCGTTACCAAAGACCTTCCAGATGATGTTTTGGCATTTGGAAACCCTTGTAAAGTGATCAGAAAGCTATAATTAGAGACCTGCTTTAGTTTTATAAGCTACGCTAAACAGATTCCTCAATCCCTAATAAAGTTTTAAGGGTTTACGACCAATACGTCTTAGTTTCAACAAAAAAAGTTCAAAGATGTTTCAGCATTACTCATACTGGAAAACATCTTTGAACCTTACTTTAATTTGATATCAATGCCTAGCGAAGGGCTTCCTCTATGGGTAAAACCTCATCAAAAACTTTTATTTTTATATTTCGATAAAAAATCTCTGCAGTTTCCGCTTGCAAGCCTATTTCACCCTCTGAGTGACTGAGATTGGTCAGAACATTTACAATCTTTCCGTTTAGTTTATAAACCGCATAAGCATTGCCCATAACGATAACTTCGCATTGGTTCCATTGTCCATCAAGAGCGTGAAATTCCGCCCCCTTATGAGCTTTATGTTCACCTCCACGGTGCTCCTGTGCCACACCACCCTCTTCTTTAGAAAGGTAAGTCCTTAGTTTTGGGGTTTCTTCTGAATTATCAGCATACCAATCAAACTTAGCACCTGAGTTCCAAACACAACCGGTATGGTTTTCATTTTTAGAATCGTCATAACGAACTTGATACTCTAATCCCTTTGGCCAAATATTTACATCAAAAACATGAAAATACATTCCTGCATCATATTGAAACTGGTCGTAATTATTAAAAATTTTATCACCCCACTTATACTCGAATTTAAAGCTATAACTGCTATACTTTTCTTTCGTAAAGAACATACAGTGGGTTCCATTTTTCCCTACTTCGGTACGGTCGCCGTTTGGAAAATCTTTATAGACATGCATTTCTCCGTTTTCGCCGGCAGCAAAAACTTTCTCCGCCAAACCTGGCTCCTTGTCTCGGCACATGATATTCCAATTGCTCATATCACGCCCATTATAGAGCGAAACATAACCGTCCTCATCGTTTGTTGATTCGGACGGTATATTACTTTGTTTGGCCTTGCACGAAAGAGCTAATACCACTATGCCTACTACCGCAAAATATCCATTGATCTTCATGTAATATTAATTTGCTCTTCGAAGTAAAATAGCCCAATCTTGCTGTTTCTTATCAGGTGATTTTCCTAGTTCTACCACTGAACCTCCCGATACTTTCTTTACTTTGGATTTTCTAAGTTCACCTCCTTTTTTCGGATTGAACCAAAGCACTTCAAAATCACCAGAGGCATTGGATAAATCTAGCGTAGCCGTTGGAACAGAATTTAGATATACCGCATATACCTCATTCTCTTTGGCCAAGCAATACACTGTGTTTTTGTTATCTGAATTTCCAACTAAATCATTTCTGTTTTCGGTCTCCCAAAAAGGAATATTGTTTTCCTTAAAGAACTTAACCGCATTTACCGCCTGATCCCAAAAGAGGTCTCTAGAGCGGTAATCTTCACAGGTAAGGTCTGAATGTGGGTGTGCATAACCAAAATACCATTCATTACCCCATCCGCCGGCCATAAAAGTACCCCAAAGGCCATTTCTACGAGCATTATCATGATCGGGGTTTTCTGCATCCGTAATTAGCGAATGTTGCGCATCACCAGGCTCATCTACCGCAACGGCCCATTGGAAACCTGCCTTTTTAGACTCATCCAACCAATGTAACACCTGCCCGTGAACACGACTAAAATCGGTTTTATTGGTCTGAACGGATGGTCCCGTAAGTCCACTTTCAGGTCCTAAAAGGTCTACAAAATCTTTTCCGTTATGAATTACCAAATGATGATGGTAGGGGTCGTTCTTTTTGAAATAAGTGGTCATTGCCAAACGCTGCTCCTCTTCCTGCGGTGGCGTGGTCGGGTTCTTTACCCATTCGCCATTTTCCTCGCAAAGATTCCAGTTAAGTGCTAAATGATGTCCAAAACGCGCCATTATCTCACGGTAGTACAATTTTGTATTTGCACCAACCCCCCCATTATCCAAGAGTCCCTGATTTTCTACTTCTAAAAGTTTAAAATGAAGAAAAAGACCTAGCTTTTGTGCATGCTCAAAAATAATTTCCCACTGGTCCATTTTGGAAACATCTATTCGGTCATACGTGTCATAATCGACATATGGAAAAACGTTCTGGTCATCACCTGCTATATTGTTAGTCAAAAACGAAACCGAATTCAAACCTTTTGAAGCCAAATAATTCAATGCCCCAATAATAGCTTTTCCCTTGCCATTCTTCCAGGTTGGGTCATTCTGCTTATAATCCTGTAAATGTGCGGACCATGTTTTCACCATCTTATCCTTATGACCATCATCCTTAAACGTACCGTCCAAATCTACATAGGACAAGAAATTTTCGGGAGCATCAGGACCTTGTTTCAGAAAGTATTCACCTGTCTCGGCAAACTTCAAATAACGTTCGCCAACATATCGCAACCTTCCTTTTCCTCTAAAATCCGCACCAGATTTATCGGTTTTTTCTATGTTGAACGTTCCACTTGCTCCGTCCATAAAGCCTGCACTGACACCCGTATTGGATTTTGTACTTACCGCAGAATAGTTACCTTTTCTAAAATCAACATCATACGTCCACTCTCCTATTTCATCGGGAGCAAAATGCACACGCCATTTGTTTCCTTTGATGGAAGAAGATTGTCCGGCATCACCATCTGCCGCATAATAACCCGGTACAACAAAAGACTTTTTACTCTGCTTGTGCGTAAAGGTTACATTAAAACGATAGTTCATAAAAGGATTGTAATCTGCATCCTCAGAAGTACTTGGCCCATCAAAAGTTAGAGTTACCTTGTGCCACTTTTTAAGTTCTCCCGTAATCTTTAAATTGGTCTGGTCTGCCATTTTCTGTTGTATTTCCTCCAACAGCTTTTTACCAGTACCCGCCTTTACCAATACCAACCCACTCCAACGCGCACGGCTAAATTCTTTACCATCCTTACTCTTTGGAACCGCCTTTAAGCCAATGGCATCATTATTCTTCAATTCAATATTGGAATATACTTTTACATATTCCAACCCTTCCTCAAACATATTACTGCTCAGCGGAGTTCTAAAATCCTGAAAACTCTCATCGTTTTTTTTCAAAGTGTATATAGAACGACCATCATTTTCACCAACCGTAAAAAGAAGTACGTCATAGTTACCTTCTGGACCCTCAAAATCAAGAGAAGCTTCAGCCTCATTAAATTTCTCCGGGTTAATAGCTAACCACTTCTTATCATTATAAAAAGTATTTTTAGTACTCTTAAAGGCCTGAGCAGGATATATTTTAGCACTTGGCCTTACTTCTTTCACCATGGCCAATACGTCTTGATCAGCCACAACCACACTTTTCTTCGCTGGATGAAAAGAGCTATCCTTGGTTAGGATAAACTGATCCATTTCAAAACCATCCTCCCGCATACTGAATTGAATATCATGCTCACCAGCTTTATCAATATCTATATAAATAAATCCCGGAACACCACAATGTCTTTCTTCGGTTCGTTGACTATTCCCCCAGGTCCAAGTATCCTTACCGTCGCACCACTGCATACGCTGACCACTTTCTGGCCAAGTACCATCAACACCAACATGAACACCATTATCTTCAGATCCTGTGCTATATGCACGAACCCAAACATAGTATCTCCCTGCCTCAGAAAAATTCACTTTGTAATGCAAAACACCCATTTTGCCCGGCTCATTTGAAAAATTTTCTCCAACAATCAGCTTTTCATCATGATTGGTACGTGTATCCGGTAAAATTTCAATGTATTTCTCACCATTGGCAGCCTTAAAATGTAAATTATGCTCAAGGCTTTTCATCTTTGCTCCGTAAGCTGCATCTATAACATACCACTTGCGCTTGTCCGTATGGCTCTGATCATAAAAATCTTCGGCCTCAACCACAACTTTACCTTTTGTTTCCGTATTACTTTTGGGCTGATTTGCTTGTGTCTGAAAAAAACTTAAAGACAAGGCAAGTAAGAAGTGACTCTTTACAATGGACTTCCATTTTTGTTGTTTCATTGGTGTTCTTTTTTCTGTTTGTTGATATTGAGATAATTAGAGCTTCCTTACGGCAAAGCTTGATTGTTTTAACGATTACTAGTACATTTATAAAAACGATACAAAGTTTTATAAATCTAAAATTTTGAGTGACTCAATCGTCTGTATAATCATTGTAAATCGATGGTTTTGAATTGCGCAAATTTTGCGCTTATTTTATGTAATTCCACAATTTTAAACGAATTAACACTTAAATCATACAATAATACAGATTAATTCATCAATATCACATATTTTAATTGTGCAAATTTGTGCAACCAAAATACTTTTGTTTGAGGTTTTTAATAAAAACATACCTCTATTTAACCGATACTGGAGCGTACTATACCTTATCGGCAATTCTCATATTCCAAACCATTTCTGCTGTATCTTTGTTTTAAAACACAACACTCCTTATTTCTAATGTATTACTGAATGTGAAGAAGTCCCTATTTATATTACTGTTTTGTCTTTCGGCATCAATAAACGCCCAACAAGCGTATACCAAAACTTTAAAGTTAATGGGCAGCCGGTTTGATATTACCGTAGTTGCCAAAGATTCTGTAGATGGAAACAAAAATATAAGTTTAGCAGTTGACGAAATTTCTAGGATAGAGAACCTAATCTCTTCATGGAAACCTGACTCTGAAACTTCAAAAATTAATAGAAATGCCGGAATACAACCCGTCCCGGTTTCCCCAGAACTGTATCAACTCATTGAACGGGCAATCGGTCTATCAAAACTCACTGATGGAGCCTTTGACATTAGCTATGCCTCTATGGATAACATATGGGTGTTTGACGGTAGTATGACCCAAATGCCAAATAGAAGCTCTATAGCATCTTCAGTGACTAAAGTCGGTTTTCAGAACATTCTACTTAACCCACAGGACAGTAGCGTTTTTCTGAAAAAAAAAGACATGAAAATAGGGTTTGGTGGCATCGGTAAAGGATATGCCGCAGATATGGCCAAGAAATTTTTAATCGAAAAAAGAGTTCCCGCAGGGATTATCAATGCTTCTGGGGACATGAATACATGGGGGAAACAACCCAACGGTGAACCGTGGAAAGTTGCCATAACCAACCCTATGAACAAAAACAAAACCTTTGCATTGCTCCCCATTGCACAGGGAGCGGTAGTCACTTCCGGTAACTATGAGAAGTTCGTGAATTTTAAAGGTAAACGCTATTCACATATAATTGACCCTAGAACCGGATATCCTTCCTCAGGGATTATTAGCGTTACCGTTTTTGCTCCTAAAGCAGAGTTGGCAGATGCCTTGGCTACTTCGGTCTTTGTAATGGGTAAAGAAGTAGGGCTCAATAGAATAAATCAAATGCCCAAAATAGGATGTATCATTATCGATGATAAAGGAAATATTTTCACATCGAAAAACGTTGAAATAGAAAACTAAGATGAGAACTTTTCTACTAATCCTAGGTTTGACACTTTCCCTTCACAGCTGTGTTGTGGTCAAAGAGTACGAAAAGGTAAACCTGAATGACCCTGATATGCTCCTATCGGATAAAAAATGTGACCGAAATGTTACTGTTGCACATTCATATAGAGAAGCAGCTGTTGGTGCCAACGGAGGAAAAACAGGTGGTGGCTGCGGCTGCAACTAAGCTATGAGATGATTATGACTCTACTAAAAAACATATTTCTTTTTCTCCTGATGCTGGCTCTACAACAGGTTTGGGCCCAGGACACGGAACAGACCTATAAAAAACGTGTTCTTGAAACTACGGAGGTGGATTTCTTATGGAGCTATTACTCTCAAGACGGGGATAATGCCGCAGTAAGTGGCGGAAGAGGAACCGAAGAACTAACGGATGCTACCGGAACAATTATTGTTTCCATTCCGCTAAACGATGATGATGTACTTACCATAGACGCCGGGGTTTCCGCTTACACCTCCGCCTCGTCTAGCAATGTAGATCCTTTTGACAAAAGAAGTAATGCCGACCCATTTGTTGCCAGTTCAGGAGCTTCTCAATCTGATACTTGGGTGAATTTAACAGGCAACTATAGCCATAGCTCCGATGATAGAAATGATATTTGGTCGGCCAAATTCTCCGTTTCCTCAGAGTACGATTATTTTTCTCTGGGTTTTGGAGGCAGCTACACTAAACTCTTCAATGAAAAGAATACGGAGGCCAGCATTAACGCCAATGTGTATTTGGACAAGTGGACCACTATCTACCCTTTTGAACTCCGTCCTTTTGGAGAAAATGGAATAGGATTTTTTAGACCTGAGGAAATTACCGGAAACACCAATTACAATCCAAATTTCTCCGAACTGGACCAAACCAACAGAAATTCTTATTCATTAGGGCTAGGTCTCTCCCAGATTCTACACAAAAATGTACAAGGGTTAATATCATTTGATATCATCAATCAACAAGGCTTACTTTCTACGCCATTTCAACGTGTCTATTTTTCCGATGTAGACGATTCCTTTATAGAAAATTTTCAATTGGCCGATGACATAGAACGTTTGCCTGACGGAAGATTGAAGTTCGCTTTAGGCGGACGCCTGAACTGGTACCTCAACGAAATTATAGCTTTAAGAACCTATTACCGCTATTATTTTGATGATTGGGGCATCAACTCGCATACGGCAAACCTTGAGGTATCCGTTAAACTGGGAGATAAATTCACCTTATATCCTTCTTATCGCTTCTATAACCAAACCGAAGCCGATTACTTTGCTCCTTACGAAACCCACGTTTCTACTGAGAAATATTACACATCGGACTATGACCTATCCGAATATTCAGCAAATCAATATGGCTTGGGAATCTCGTATACCGATATCTTTACAAAACTGCATATTTCTAAATTTGGACTAAAAAGTATTCACCTGAAGTTTTATCAGTACGACAGGGACACTACATTTAGCTCATCTATCATTACGGCAGGGGTAAAATTCGTTATGGATTAAATCTAAACCCTCACCTTTTTTTAACCCATAAAAAGACACAAACTATTGAATGCTCCTCAATAGTACTTAATTTGAAATAAGCACTTTATGGATTGTTGATTCCCCATCACTAGTCACTACGCGAACAACATACATTTCTGGTTTTAAAATACTTACATCTAGTTTGTAAAGTTTCTGTTCAACTTGGATAGCATTGGCTTTTTCCATTTTAACCAATGTTCCATCCATGGTATAAATAGCAATATATTCTGCTTCTTTTTGTTCTTCTTGAAGCGAAATATATACTTCAGTATGTGCTGGGTTGGGATATAAACTAACCACACTTAGGCTCTGCTCCACTAACAAATCCGAAGCAATTCCAGATTCCAGATTTCTATATAAATCAACAACTTCTGTTTGGGTAGTTGAATTTTTACCGCTAAGCGAGCAATTAAAATCCGTCTCTCCAAAACCAGTTGGTAGTTCCCCGTTTTTGGTAACGTATATTTTATCAAGTTTAGCACCTTGTTCCCTATGGGCAAAAACTATGGTATTGTTTCCTTCATTCAAATCTAAGGTCACAAAAACAGATCTGCGTTCCTTATCGTGCAACTGTCTCCAATTAAAACCGTTGCCTCCTAAAATATAATTCCATTTTAACCAAGGTCCGTTATTCGCTCGAACCCAAAAACTATCATTATCTCCTGTAGGTGTATCCACAAGAGCATATAAATTATAAGTTCCTTCCTCAACGGAAAGGTCAAAACGTATACTTGAATCTTCATCGGTAGGTGCATTATAAAAGTGATTGCCAGAAGGTGCTTCCAAATATTTCCCGCCGGAAACAGAACCATCCGTTCTAATCAACCAATTAGCTCCCACATCTGCGCATTCTGCTTCAAGCCAAATATGGTCGCTCAGACCAACTACCTCTGGACCAACCGTTACTCCAACCTCATCTGAATTAGCTTGATTTTCATCATCGATTATCGTTAGCCGAAAAACATAGGAGCCTTCTATTAGATTACTAGCATTAAGTTCCGAATTCATAACCGAAGATAAGGTAGCGGCATTTGGCCCACTAACCTGTGCCCATTGGTATGAAACCGCACCACCGTCCGGATCACTACCAGAACCGTTCAACACCACTTCATCCGTAGGCAGAACTATGCTCTGATCTTGCCCTGCATTAGCAATAGGCTCTAACGAAGGCTGGCTCCCTTCTTCCCCTACAATCTCAATGGCATTGATAATAGGATGTCTAGAACCCCCATCGGATTCCAATGCCGAAAAGTCGATATTAAGGACGCCATCCGTAACGAAAATCGAGTGCGTGCGAACCAATAGGGCATCCGCTCCCACCGATGCAAAAACATCCAAATTATCCTCTACCAATTCATTCTCCAAACGTACATCAAAAACACGGCTGCCCGTTCCGCCAGACCCTCCTCCGGTCGCACCAAACCACAGTTCGGCAAAATGTAACCTTACTGTATATGCCCCGTCAGGCAATGGAATATCGTAGCCCATAAGCTGAGACCTGCTAAACCTAAAACTCCGATATGGTTCAGGCAAACCTGTTTGTGGTCTATTAAGAGTTGAACCCGTATCGAAATGCTGGTCTGCGATAAACTCATTACCATTATAGGTAGTTTCTAGACCACCCGCATTGATACGAAGAAAGAAATCACTCTCGGTTGGCTCTGGCTGCACAGTAACATTCACTTCATCAAAAACCGTATCGTTCTCGTCGTCGATTACAGTTAGGCGAAATGTGTAGTCTCCCACCACTAAATTTGTAACTATAAGATTGACTGAGTTAGAATTGGTTAATGTAGCGCTGTTGGGACCATTTTGCTGCGTCCATTGATAAGTAACCGTACCACCATCTGGGTCGCTGCCCGAACCGTTTAGGGTGATGTTAGCGGTAGGCAAGTTGATATTTTGGTTCTCTCCTGCGTTGACAATGGGTGACTGCCCACCACCAATTGATTGTGCTGTAAGGATAACCTCATCGGATGCCGTTTCGTTATCTTGGTTAGTGACCGTCAATCGAAATACGTAATTTCCTTCTAAAAGTCCTGTTGCGGAAAGGTTCGCTGTATTTTCATCGCTTAATGTTGCTGAATTGGGGCCACTGACCTGCGTCCATAAAAATGTAACCGGACCGCCATCAGGATCATGTCCCGAACCATTAAAAGTGACGCTTGTAGTAGAAGGAAGTGTAATTGCCTGATTGTTTCCTGCCTCCGCCACAGGTGGTACCGAGGGACTTCCGCTACCAATCACTTCAATAGCGTTGATTATCGGATGCCGACTGCCTCCATCTGCAGCTAGCGAAGAAAAGTCAATATCAAGTATGCCGTCATTTACATATACGGTATGCGTCTTTACCAAAGGTTTCTCTGCTCCCACTTCGGCAAATACATCCAGGTTATCTTCTAGCAACTCATTTTCCAAACGTACATCGAACACTCTATTTCCTACTGCTCCTTCACCACCTCCCGTAGCCCCGAACCAGGTTTCGGCAAAATGTAATCTCACAGTGTATGCTCCATTGGGAACCGGCAGGTCGTAATTCATAGTTTGCGAACGGCTATAACGTATGCTACGGTAAGGCTGCGATAATCCAGTTTGAGGCCTGTCAAGTGTACTTCCAGTATTAAAATATTGGTCGTCTATGAATTCTTCGCCATTAAAGGTAGACTGAGAACCGCCGATATTGATACGCAGTGTGAACCCTCCTTCAGTTGACTCGGGAACTACGGTTACGGTCACTTCATCAAAGGAGTTAGCGTTCTCATCGTCCGTTACCGTTAATCGGAAGGTATAGTTCCCCGCCACCAAATCGGATGCCGTTAGATCGGCGGTGTCGAAATTGGACAATGTGGCCGTGTTAGGACCACTTTGTTGGGTCCATAGAAAAGTAATCGGACCGCCATCAAGGTCATTGGCCGAACCGCTCAAGGTTAATTCAGAAGTAGGCAAGTTAATTTCCCGGTCATCACCTGCATTGACAATTGGCACACTATTAGTCACCGTACTTTTGTTCTCAAAAATCCTCGGCACGATATTATCCCATCCTATCGAAACAATATCCAAATCACCATCATTGTCAATGTCTACTACCTGTGCCCCATCGTGATGGTCAAAACCGGTACCCCCGGCATTAACGGTATGGGTAATCCAAGTACCGGAATTACAAAGATCATTCTCAAAAACTAACAACCTATTATCTCCCTTCCATTCCCCCACTACAATATCCGGGTCACCATCAGCATCAATATCCGTAGCATATAGACTCAGGCTAGAACTAATATCCGTGGCCAAAACATGTTTTATCCATGTTGATGTAGGGTTAGAAGGAGCTTCAAACCATGCAAATTCCTTACGGTCCGACGCACTTGAACCAATCCCCAATTGCCCCACCACGGCATCCAAATCGCCATCTCCATCAAAATCTGCCAGTTGCGACCTATCAGACGTGGTACGGTAACCAATACCTGTGGAGATAGTGGTCCAATTTCCGTTACTTTCGTTTCTTAACCAATTATCGGATTGAAATAAATCCAAATCACCATCACCGTCCAAATCGGCACTTTGCAAATCTTCCCCTAAGGAATAATCACTAATATCCGTCAAGGTCCATGTACCGTTTTTGGGATTGGAGGGAACTGTTAACATTTGCACCGTAGACCCAGAAGATTCGGCACCGTTCCAATTAATTGCAATTTGAAAAGGCCCACCAGGTTGAAATATGCCTGATGTTATACCTTGTATTTTTTTCTCCCAATAGGTTGTCCTTCCTGCTGGAATATTGGTATGAATCGTGAAATTTCCAGCGCCATCATTCTCTGCCCAGGCCATATCCTCTCCTTTGTATGCCCCTTGCGTACCTAATAAATCCAAATCACCGTCACCATCAAAATCATGAACTAAAGCAACGTTCTTAAACGGATTCCCTATAGTTTTCTGTTCCCAATTACCGGAAGCACTTCCGGGATTCTTATACCACCAGCCACCGGCAACAATATCCTTTAGGCCGTCACCATTCAAATCCTCTTTCGGAAGAATATAAACTGCTCGGTACGGCAGTTCCGTAGACTGGAGCTCATGTGTTTGCCAATGACCAGGGAAAGGAGTAGCGTTACAATTACCAGATGACTGTCCATAAGTTAAACCGGTGAAAAGCAAACTCATTAATAATGTCCCATGAAAAACTTGTAGAAATATATTTTCTCTTTTCATAATCTTAAGAGTTCTATAAAGATGGTTGGTTAATAATAGAAACGGGGTTATGTAAAGCCATAATCCCAAAACCTTTATAAAAATAGACTTTAAAAAGAGATAGGCAAGAGATACAACCACTTAATCGACTAGTTGCTACATTAGAGGACAAACAACTATAGGTCAAACACTTAAAAAGTCTAATTACAACGCAAGCGATTGAGATGCACAATATCAAAACAAGAAACGTTTTCTATTTCCGAAGACACACACAACGCTGAAAAATACCCTTCTTGAGGAACAAAAGAGAAGAACTTCCAACTATCTTTTTCCTTAGGATTCCATTGTGTTCGAAGGAGTTGAGGAAAATCATCATGAATAGAAACCGAAAAGGAAGTCAAATCAAAAGAAAGTCCGGCTCCTTTTGCCTTTATAAAAGATTCTTTTCTAGTCCAACAATTAAAAAAGGCTTTACCTAAACTGGCTTCAGGATAAGATAATACCTCGGAAACCTCATCTGGAGAGAAAAATTCTCTTGCAATCTTAGCACTATCAAAATTGGGCTTTATTCGCTCTACATCCACTCCTACTTGACCTTGAGTTACAAATGCCAAGACAATAAGTTCTCCTGAATGAGACACATTAAACCTTAAAGAAGTTTCTTGATTATAATGAGGTTTACCATAATCACTATACTTAAAACTGATATTTTCCGGTGGAACACCCAAGTAGCGCCCAGACAAATCCCTTAGCAATCCTCTGGCTAAAATATACGTCTTCCTATCCTTTTCAAATTTGAACTTACCTGCCCTTTCTAGTTCATCTGGAGAAAGCAACTTTTGATAAGAATAAAGCGCATCAAAATCATTTACATTGAAATTCCATATGTGCGCTTCACTTTTAAGTAATTTCATACTTCATTTTTAGTCTACTTTTTCCGTAGCTTCAAACTCTTTCATACAACTGTCTATAACAATAGCGGTTTTGCGCACCATTTTTGAATCTTCAAAAAGCTTATCATGATGCCCTTCAACCGGAATAACAACTACTACTTTAGTTGTCATTTTTTTCCATGAATCAATTACTTTACCGTTAAAATCGGTATCTGACTTGTCCGTCAAAAGCAAACGAATATTGCTTTCTATAGGCTTCCAATCATACTTTTCATAAATTTTAATATGATTGTCATGAAGGATTCTAATCAATTTTTGGCTTCCGCTACTCGCAAGGGTTTTATATTTTTCTTTAAGTGGATAGATTAGTTTTGATTTAAGAAAACGGTGAACAGCATCCACTGGTTTCTTTTTAAATCGCTCAAAGAAGGCCGTTGTACGGACTTTTGTTCTGGATACCGCAAACAAACTAAGATAATCTGCCATGGTATCTGCTATAATAAGATTTCCTTTATCCCTAGTTTCGTTCAACAACCTCACAACTTCCATGCCTATGGCCGTATTATAGCAGTATGCAATAAAATGATATGGGCCATGTGGTTGTACTTTTTTAATTTCCTTGATAAAGCTGACTGCCATTTCATTGACACTCCTATGCAAAACAAGCTCATCTTCATGCCCTGAAGCTTGAAGTGCGTAAACAGGCCTATCTTCCTTTAAATGATTTGCAAACTGGTTATAATAAAAAAAGTGTGTTCCTCCGGAATGCAAACAAAATAAAGGAGGTTTTGTGCCCTTGGAGCGAATAGGAACAAGGTGTCTGAATTCTGTTTTATCAAAAACTTTGGTCTTCTCTATTTCTATAGATTGAATATGACGCGTAAGCTCTGAAATTGTCTGATTCTCAAATAATTGATTAGGAGACAATTTTATATTAGCTGCTTTTGCTTTTGATATCACCTGTATGCTCAATATAGAATCTCCCCCTATTTCAAAAAAGTTATCATGAAGTCCAATTGAAGATAAACCAAGAACTTCTTTCCAAATTACCGATATCTTTTTCTCCAACATTGTTGAAGGCAACTCTACTGTTCTACCGGCTATTTTTTCATCCGTCGGCTTCACTTGTAGCAAACGAACCTTATCTACCTTACCATTGGGCAACCGCGGAAACTCATCTACTTGAATAATTGTAGTAGGCACCATGTATTCTGGTAATTTGGTTTTTAAAACACGTTTTAAATCCGCAACATTAACCTTCACAATAGCCTCTATATATGCTACTAATTTTTTGCTATCTTCAACCAAAGCCACAGTTGAAATTACCGATTCCTGCCTCGATATAGTTTTTTCTACCTCATCTAATTCTATGCGAAAACCTCGAACTTTTACTTGGTGGTCTACCCTTCCCAAAAATTCAATAGTGCCGTTATTTCGATACCTCCCTAAATCGCCTGTTTTATATATCTTATCTTTTGACCCTATTCTAAACGGATTGTCTAAAAACAAATTTTCCGTAAGGTCTCCCCTATTTATATATCCTTTTGAAACTCCAGGCCCTCCAATATATATTTCTCCTACCGCACCAAAAGGAACTGCACCTTGAGATGAGTTAAAAAGATATATTTCTGCGTTGGCAACAGCTTTGCCAATAGGAACAACTTTAGAATTATCCGTAGTTTCAAATTTGTGTGCAATACACCAAACCGTAGCTTCCGTAGGGCCATATTCATTATATAGACTTACAGTTGGCAGGTTTTTAAAATGGAGCTCTCGTAAATTCTGCCCACAAACTTCGCCCGCTACTATTACCGTATGAAGACTTTTTAATTTGGAAACATCCCCATGCTCTAAAATAACACTGTATAAAGAAGGAAGCATAAGTGTATGACTAACCTTATGCAACTTTACTATTTCCTCTATTTTACTTATATCTTGTTCAATCCTATTCTTAGTAAGGATAAGGTTTCCTCCCGTACAAAGTGTCCAATAAATCCCTGCTTTTGAACTATCAAATGAAATAGATGACAATAACAAGAATACATCTGGATTCTGAGGGTAGAAGTCTAATCTTCCTGCGGTAGAATTGATAATGTTTTTATGGCTTATTTGCACCCCTTTAGGCTTTCCGGTACTGCCAGAGGTATAAATGAGGTAAGCTAAATCATTTTCGTCCACATCGGGCAAAATTACTTTTTGCAATTCAGTGGCTGTCAACTTATCAGTTAAAATGATATGCTTATTTGTTTCTTCAAAAACCTTGGCTAAACTACTTTGAGTAACCACTATATTACAACTAGAATCTTCTAAAATAAAATTTAACCTTTCCATGGGATATTTTGGATCCATGGGTAAATAAGCACAACCTGCTTTTAAGACGGCCAACAACGCCACCATCATTTCTATGGACCTATCCATGCAAAGCATTATGACTTCATTATGCTTCTTTGTTTTTTGAAGAATTGCAAAAGCAATACTATTGGCACGCGCATCCAATTCTTTATAGGTTATAGAAGCACCATTAAAGGTCAAAGCTTTATTTTGGGGGAACTTCTGGGCTACATTTTCTATTATTTGATGTATCCCTTTATAAGCTATAAAGTGAGTATTGTCTTCAGCTAGCTCTGGAAGCAATATTTTTTTTTCTTCCGAAGTCATCATAGAAAGACTCCCAACCTTTTCATTTGGATTATCAATTACTCCCTCCAACAGCATTTTATAATGCTCTAAGAAGCGTGTAATGGTATCGGTTTCAAATAAATCCGTATCATATTCAAAAGCCAATGACAAAAATCCATTTGATTCAGAGATGGACAAGGTTAAATCGAACTTAGAAACTTCAGTATCAAACTCAGTCTCGTCTATCAATTTTAAATCCTCTCCAAATGAAGGTTTTGCAGTAGACGAATGGTATAAAAACATTACTTGAAAAAACGGACTAACCGCTAACGACCGTTCTACATTTAATTCCTTTACGAGAACATCAAAAGGAATGTCTTTATTTGAGAAAGCCGAAAGCGTATTTTTTTTTACCTCATGAATCAATTCTGAATATATAGCATCCGCGTGGACTCTATTTCTTAACACCACTGTATTAATAAAAAACCCGAGCACCTTCTCAAGTGATTTTGCGCTGCGGTTTGCTATAGGCGTACCCACTAAAATATCCGATTGACCAGTATACTTATGTAAAAACAGATAATATGCCGTGAGCAAGAAAACAAAAGGTGTTGTCCCCATTTCCTTGGAAGTATTTAAAACCCTAGCAGAGAAATCCGCAGCTAAATGCAGTGTCTGTTGCTTTCCCCTAAAAGCCGGTTTTGAAGGTCTTACATTATCGGTTTGTAAATTCAAGAGAGGAATATCTCCGGAGAGTTCTTGCTTCCAATATTCCAACTGCTTGGTATCTATTGGAGTATTTCGCTCCCAATGGGCATAATCCGAGTATTGCAACGTTTCAGTAACAGCTTCTAACGATTCATCAGAGAGCAACTTTAGATATATGTTCGCCAACTGTTGCTTTAAAACATCAATAGACCATTCATCTATAATAATATGGTGCATGGTAAAGAAAAGAACATATCTGTTTGGTGTATGTTTTATTAAAGATACACGCACCAAACCGGGTTCGGACAAATCAAAAGGCAAGGATGATTGCTTGTGCATTAGATTACTAGCCTCCTCCCTTGCTTCAAATTCCGTTAAATGACTCACATCAAACTCCTTAAGGCTCGGTATACCATCATCCACTTTAAGAATGGGAACACCTTCAACAGTAGGATAGTATGACCTTAGACCCTGATTATGCTCAAAAATATAATTGAGGCTCTTGTTTAATACATCAACATTCAGTTTTCCTTCAAAAGTCAGCGCCTCAGAGTAATTATAGAAGGGGTTATCAGGATATAATTGTTGTAAAAACCAGATACGCTGTTGACCGCTAGACAAAGGAATTTGAGCATCAACAGGCACCTTAGGTATCTGCAATGACGTAGATTCCTTAGTCTCCCGGTTTTTCCATCGGTTTAAAAGCGAACTATTTTTAGTGCTTTCTTTCAAGTGCTCTATTTTGTGAGTTACTTATTTTAAACCAACAAAATTCGCCACAGGGTATAAAATATTTCTGTTGATAAATTCATCCAAAGGCAAATCAATATCAAAAGCTCTTTCTATAAGCCAATACGCAGAAATAACTATCAAAACTACGGAAAGCCATACCAGAAATCTAGAGTAGTATTTGTTATTCCTTATAAAATATAGAATTGGAAAAATCAGTGCTATGATTGCAATCTGACCAATCTCCACTCCCACATTAAACCCAACTAAAGATAACGACAAATACTCGCCTTTAAAACCTAAATCTCCCAAAACACTTGCAAAACCAAAGCCGTGAAAAAGTCCAAAAACAAAAGCAATTACCCAATCTTCACCTTTAAATATGGGCCTAATATTATGAAAAGCAGCAAGACCTACAGAAAAGGCAATAATGGATTCTACCACCCTAGAAGGAAGGTTTATAATCTCCAAAGATGCCAGACTAAGTGTAATAGTATGGGCAATTGTAAAGAAGGTTACAATTTTAAGAATATAGATAAAAGCCGGTCTAAACTTTTTAACCGGTTCCCAACCCCAAATATTGAATTTTCCGTTATTTGTAAATTCACCTGTAACTCCATTTTTCTTGCGTCTTCGTACCACGGAAGGCAATATCAACGCCACCAAGAATAGAATATGATCCATACCTATCCAAATGTGCCATATTCCTTGTTGCACCATAGCTAGAAAACCTTTCCATAAGGACGTTTCCTTAATAGAGAAAGTACCATTTCTCTCCCCTTCTGACAGGTACAAAGCTACAATGTGCTCATTGTTTATCAAGCCTGCCTTCCAATTATACTCCATTGCCACAAGACACATATGGGTAGGGTCTTCATCAAAAAACGCATCATAATCCAATGTAAGGCTGTCCGGTAAATTTTCTGAATTTTCTAGTCGAAAATGGAAGTTGACAAAATCCCCATAGGAAAGGTTTAACTTTGATATTTCTCCGGTAAATACGATCTGATAGGCTCCTAATTCTGATGAAAACTTAGCATTCTCCAGTAAATAGGCCTGGATTTTTTCTTGATAAGGTCTAACCTGTTCCATACTTGGGTGTAGCCCAACATCCAAGCCAAAGACATTGACAAGTTCATTGGCGTTGACCTCAAAACGACCTTCAATACCCGTTTTCTCATAAATCCGAAGGTATATTAAACTTTGTTTAGGTTGATGAGCGAACGTAACAATAGGGACCAACAAAAAGAGTCCAAAAATAAGTGGTAGTAATAGTTTTTTCATAGCGCCATCAAGATAGAGAATTATTTGAATTTTAACTTATTTTTTCGATTTCCAACGCCAAAATCGGATTGCTACAATTTTTAAAAGGTCCTTACTACCGTTTAAAAAGATTTGTACAGCCTTTGTGCTGAACCCAAAAACCACATGGCCCAACTATTGAATATTCAGTAAAATAAGATAGAGAATGTTGAATATTTTAAAGTAAAATCGATAAATACCTGTAATTTTTCGATGATCGACCTGCAAATCAGTTATTGAACTACTTTTTTTCTTGATAAGCTCAACATCATAAATTATATTAGCCATGCTATGAATTTGGAGGTTTTGAGTGGAATCAAAAAGCTCGTGGTTTGTGGTATGTAATCAACTAAACCCGTAATTTGAAATCACCGTATACATTACCGCAACTTATTGATAATGTAGCAAACACATCGCCTAATCGCGAAGCCTTTCGTTACTTGCACCAAACCATATCCTATGGCGACCTTCAACTTAAGTCTAACCTGCTAGCCTCTTATTTAGTATCAATAGGCATACAGAAAGGCGACCGTGTTGGCATCTACATGAACCGTTGTCTTGAAACCTGTATTGCCGTATATGGTATTCTCAAAGCTGGAGCCGCGTATGTTCCATTGGATACTTTTACCCCTTACAATCGCACTGCTACAATACTAAATGACTGCGGGATTACGTGCCTAATCACCACGCCAACGAAAAGACGAAAAGTAATGTCGCTTTTAAATGAAAGCCATGCTATATCTACAATTATTGGTGACACGCTTCCTCATTCTATTCAATCTATCGATTGGGATGCTATTTTCTCAATTGGGTTGAAAGATTCTATATCTCCTATTATTCTTGACCAAGATTTAGCTTTTATCTTATATACTTCTGGTTCTACAGGAAAGCCTAAAGGCATAATGCACACGCATTATAGCACATTGAGTTTGGCTAAAATAGCAGCCGACACATATGGTTTTAATTCCAATGACATATTCGGAAATCCGGCACCTTTACATTTTGATCCTTCTACTTTTGGATATTTTGTAGCTCCTTTAGTAGAAGCAAAAACCGTAATAATTCCTGATGCCCATTTAAAAATGCCTGCGAGCCTTAGTGCTCTTATAGCGAATGAAAAAATTACGGTTTGGTATTCCGTACCGCTTATGCTCATACAACTTTTAAATAGCGGTACTTTAGACAAGAACGATTTCAGCTCTTTGAGATGGGTACTTTTTGCGGGGGAAGTTTTTATAACCAAACATTTAAGAGCTCTAATGTTACTGTGGCCAAATGCAAAATTCAGTAATTTATACGGACCGGCAGAGCTTATTTTATGTACGTATCACCATGTGACCGAACCTCCAAAAACTGACAAACCAATACCTATTGGCAAGGCGTGGGCCAATACAGAATATAAAATCATAGATGATAAAAATACCGATGTTCCCGTTGGGGAATCTGGTCAACTAGTTATCCGTTCGGCCACAATGATGAAAGGATACTGGAATAACAAAGCACTTACTGAACAATCACTTCATAGGGTAAACATTGCAGATGGCTACGAACATATTTATTATAAAACAGGAGATTTAGCTCAGTTAAACACAAAAGGAGAACTTCTCTTTATGGGCCGGAACGACAGACAAATAAAGTTAAGAGGCTATCGTGTAGAATTAGACGAAGTAGAACTTACACTACTCAATTATGAAAATGTTGAAGAAGTAGCTGTGATAGTTTTGGGGAAGAATGAAGAAGTCCAGGAGCTAGCTGCGGTTATAAAGCCAAAAAAGGACACCGCAATAAATCTAACGTATCTCATGGAATACTGTAAACTAGCCCTACCCTCCTACGCTATTCCCAAAACCATTGAATTTATGGATGATTTACCCAGAACGAGTTCCGGTAAAATAAGCCGAAAAGAAATTGGCAAAATACTAGCCGAAAATTATATATGAAAAACAAGATTATAGACTATATAAAAAGTGACTTAGCAACAGAAACAGTTGAAGAAATAGGTCTAAACGAAGACTTATTAGGCTCTGGCCTAGTAGACTCTGTTGGAATGGTACAATTGGTTCTTTTTATTGAAAATGAAGGGCAGATAATAGTGGCTCCCGAGGAAATGATTATTGATAATTTCATGACCATCAGTCATATTTTGGAATATATAAAGCGTAAACGCGATACAGAAACAAAGCAATCATAATAATGACGAACACTCAAAAAGATACATTTCTACCGCTAACTAAAAGTCAATCTGCCCTCTGGGCCGGTCAGCGAATGCATCCTGATGTCCCGCTTCATAATGTGGTCTATACTTTTGAGATAAAAGGTGCTATTGATAAGGCTGCTTTTGAAAAGGCTTTTCAGAAATTAATTGCCTCTACAGATATACTGCGTACCACATTTTCCGAAGAAAAAGGTGTCCCCAATCAGACCATATTAAGTGATGTACCTTTTAAACTCGAATATCTTGACTTTAGCGCTTCAGATGATATTCAGAATATGGAAAAGTGGCTTCACGAGCGTACTTTGCAGCAAATGGATATTTCAAACCGTGTATTTGACAGTGTTCTTCTTAAACAAAGTTCCACAAATTATATCTGGTTTTTAAAACTGCATCATTTAGTAACTGATGCGGTATCTAATTCTATTCTCTACAATAGAATGAACGCTTTTTATACAGCAGAAGTTAAGAAGCCATCTTCTTCACTTGAACATTTTCCAACATTCTCAAACTATATTGAATTTGAACAAAGTCAAGTAACGGCTAGCAATGCGTACTGGGAAGAAAAAACTAAAAATCTTTTAGAAACGCCTCTGTTATTCGGAAAGAAGACTGACCAAACGACTGCGGCAAGACGAACTATAGTAGAGCTCGGCACCGAACGTTCTCAAAACCTTCGTGAACTTGCGAGACGTAAAGAATTCAAAGGATGGACCGAAGACTTAACGCTGTTCAATATATTCTTAACGCTGTACTTCACTTACATCCACAGGATAAGCAATCAAAACAAAATTGCTATTGGAGCACCTGCACATAATAGAGCTACAAGAGGTTTTCAAAAAACTGCCGGGCTATTTATAGAGGTACTACCATTAGTTGTAGAAATTGAAGATGAAGACACTTTTGTTAGTCTTTTTAATCGGGTTAAAATTGAGACCAACTCCTATTTAAGAAACGCTCGCCCAGGCAGTACTACTGAAAAGACGAATAGCAGCTTCAATACCATATTGAATTTCATTAATGCCGATTTTCCAGATTTTAGCGGATTTCCCACCAAAACGGAGTGGTTACATCCTGACCATATGGATAGCAACCATACCTTACGCACCCATGTGTACGATATGAACAAAAGTGGTGAATTTAAAATAGCTTTTGACACCAACTGTAGTAGCATTTCCGAAGCAACGGCCAAAGAAATGCCTTCTCATTTTATCAACCTTTTAGATTCATTTTTGGACAATTTTGACCAATCCATCTACAGGCCTAGTTTATTATCTTCTACGCCCAAGCCTACAGAAGAACCTCCTTCCAGTACTTTTCAATCCGTAATTGAAACGTTTGAAAGGCATGCTGCAAACAACCCAAACAAGGTTTCCTTACAATTTAAAAATGAAATACTTACGTATAACGCGTTTAACAAAAAGGCAAACCAATTAGCTCATTATTTAAGAGACAGAGGCGTAACCAAAAATAGTAGAATAGCGCTTCACTTTCAAAGAAGTACAGACTATTTAGTTAGCGTTTTAGCTGTCCTAAAAACGGGTGCGGCTTTTATTCCTATTGCTTCAGACCAACCAATAGAGCGCATAAACTATATTATCTCAAATTCTGATAGCAGTCTTGTATTAAGCCAGACCAATCTATTATCAAAAATTGAACTGCCTGATTTGGGCATTTTAGATGTTGCAAAGGAAAGTCTAATTATAAGTAAGCAGCCCATCACCAACCTAAGCACAAAACGTATACCTGAAAGCTTAGCTTATATTCTATATACATCAGGAAGTACAGGGAAACCTAAAGGAGTTTTAATTTCGCAAAATGCTTTATCAAACTATATTTTTTGGGCACAAGATTTCTATGAAATTAACGAAAAGTCGATTTTCCCCCTATTTACTTCAATTGGTTTTGATTTAACCATTACCTCGACATTTTTGCCCATTGTAAGCGGTGGAAGAATAAACATATATAAAGAACCAATAACTGGCCCTGATGTAAGTCTATTAAAAGTAATTGATGATAATCTTGTCAATTGCATCAAGTTAACTCCTTCTCATTTAGCCCTTTTTAAGGGGAAAGAACTCAATACTTCGTACATACATACCATGATAGTTGGTGGGGAAGAACTAAAATCAAATCTAGCCAAAACAATTAAAGATACATTCACATCTGAATTAAGCATATATAATGAATATGGACCAACAGAAGCGACCGTTGGGTGTATTGTTTCTGAGTATGATGAAAGTATTCATACGAAAGCTACAGTACCTATTGGGTCTCCAATTTATAATATGTCAGCCTATGTTTTAGACAATTATCTAAACGAGGTTCCTCAGGGTGTTGTCGGCCAACTATATCTAAGTGGTATAGGGCTTTCAAATGGTTATGCCAATAAACCTGTTATGACAGATGAGAAATTTGTTGACAACCCATTTACTCCTAACCGTAAAATGTACCGCACAGGAGACCTAGCAAGAATAAACCAAAATGGAAGCTTTGAATATATAGGGCGCTTAGATGACCAAGTAAAGCTTAGGGGGTATCGTATAGAGTTGTCTGATATTGAAAGTAACTTAAATACATTTTCTGAAATTGAGAATTGTGCCGTTGTTTTGGTAGAAGACAAAAAACAGATTACTGAAGATGAGGTTGTCAATTGCTCAAAATGCGGATTACCTTCAAATTATCCGAATACAGATTTTAACGAGAATGGTATATGCCACCTGTGTACTTCCTTTGAAACGTACAAAGATAAAACAGAACGTTATTTCAAGAATGACAAACAGTTGGTGTCTTTACTCACATCAAAAAGAGGTCAAAGCCCTAATTACGATTGTATTTCACTATTAAGTGGCGGAAAAGACAGCACCTATGTTCTAGCTAGGCTTGTAAATATGGGATTAAAAGTATTGGCTTTCACCATGGATAACGGCTACATCTCCGAACAAGCGAAAGCAAATGTACAGCGTATCGTAAAAAAGCTTGGCGTAGACCACGTATATGGTGAAACGCCCCATATGAATGAAATATTTGTGGACAGTTTAAATCAACATCACAATGTCTGCAATGGTTGTTTTAAGACCATTTATACGCTCAGTACTAAAATTGCACTAGAAAAGAAAATTCCATTTATCGTAACTGGTTTAAGCCGTGGGCAGTTTTTTGAAACACGATTGACCGAAGAGCTCTTTTGGGACGATAATTTAGACACCAACAAAATAGATGATACTATTCTAGAGGCCAGAAAACTATATCATCAAGAATCAGACGCGGTAAAACGACTTTTAGACGTTTCTATTTTTCAAGATGAAAGCGTTTTTGAAAAAGTGGAATTTGTAGATTTTTACAGATTCAGTGATGTTAGTTTAGAAGAAATGTTGGTATATCTCAAGGAAAAAGCAAGCTGGGTAAGACCAACCGATACTGGTAGGTCTACCAATTGTCTCATCAATCAAGTTGGTATTTACGTTCATAAAAAAGATTTAGGGTATAGTAACTATTCTTTTCCGTATAGTTGGGATGTTAGGCTAGGCCATAAAACAAGAGATGAAAGCCTCGAAGAAATTAACGAGGTAATTAATGAGAAGGAAGTGCTGCGTATTATGGATGAAATTGGCTACACATCAACTCAACCAGAATGGGAAAACAACTCAAAGCTGGTTGCTTATTATACCGGTAAAGAGGACATAACCGTAAAAGACATTCAAAACAGATTAGCGAAACAATTACCATCTTATATGATTCCTTCTGTTTTTAAACATCTAGACGAAATGCCGCTAACTAAAAACGGAAAGGTTGATAAAAAAGCATTAAAAAATCTCTCTTTGGTGCAATTAGCCATGAGCACCTCGTATACGGCACCAAGAAATGAAATTGAGGTTCTTCTTGAGCGTATATGGGCAGAAGTCTTACAACTGAATAAAGTTGGCGTTCATGATGATTTCATTGGCTTAGGAGGGCATTCTCTGGCGGCTATACGTATTACAGCGCGGATTAACGAAGAAATAGAATATAATTTCCCTTTAAATAAAATTTTTGAAAACCCTACTATAGCTCAATATTCCAAATATTTAGAAGAAACATTAACATCTCTTTTGGAAAAATAAAACCTTTAGCATCATGATTTCGTAAGTAGAATTGTATGCAGCTTAAAAAAGAACATTTCAGCAATTATGCTAGACTAGAGCTTATAAAGTTTATGGCCCTTGTAATTGCGTGTTGTTATGTTTTTAACCCCTTACATCAACAAATCAGTAGCATCTTTCATGAAGTTTCCCATGTTTTAGAAATGCCAAATACCGTAATGGAGCATGCTCCCTTCTCTTACGAGGACGACACCCATCAATCTCATAATCATAGGAGTACGGATAGTACTCACGAACATAAAATCATTAAAATATTAGATACAATTTTTGATGGTCCGGACAGCAATAATTCCCCTGAAGACACATTACTGACAGATTTCAAATTTGATAAACATATTACAACGAATAATTTTCTCTTCAATATCTTGCCATCCGTAGATTCACAGGAAAACTTCAAAACCGTGGATGGCAACCTAAAATTAGGATATTACTTCATCCTAGAAGAGCCTCCCCGGTATGCAAACTCCCCTTTTTCCATTTAAGGCATAAACGCCTATTTTTTTAATTAGCGATTTAGCATTACGCTTAAATAATACCCACATGGGTAAATAAGCACGTGTGCAATAACTATCAATCTATTTACAATGAAAACATATATTACATTCATAGTACTCTTTTCTTTTGCCATAGGCATAAGAGCGCATGATTTAAGCGGTACTGTAACAAACAAAGACCAAGTAGCCCTAGAAGGTGTTGGTGTTTACAATAAAACCACTGGTGGCTATACCTATACAAATGTATCCGGTTATTTTGAACTTGACGATATCTCGGTAGGAGATGCTATTTACTTTTACAGTCTGGGGTACAAGAACCATCAAATTACCATTTCCGAAGAACTTTTGGATGGCAAAATAAATATAACCCTAATAGAATCTGCCGTTTCATTAGAGCAAGTGGTATTGGTTTCCAAAGTGAACGCTTTAAGCAATTTTGTTAATGTTGATGTTAAGGCAAACCCCGTAAAATCTTCACAGGAAATTTTACGTAAGGTCCCTGGTCTTATTATCGGTCAACATGCGGGTGGCGGAAAAGCTGAGCAAATTTTTTTAAGAGGATTTGATATTGACCATGGTACCGATTTGGCTATCAATGTTGATGGACTTCCCGTAAACATGGTTTCCCACGCTCACGGACAAGGATATTCGGACATGCATTTTATTATTCCTGAAACCATTGACAATATTGACTTTGGAAAAGGTCCTTATTATGCAAACAAAGGTAATTTCAACACGGCTGGATATATCGATTTAAAAACCAAACGCAAATTAGACGAGAATTTAATTTCTGCTGAAGTTGGTCAATTTAACACCCTACGTACTTTAGGAATGTTTAAGGTTGCCGAAAGCGATTTCAGTAATGCCTACTTAGCTACAGAATTGGTGTTAACCGATGGTCCGTTCGATTCTTCTCAGGATTTTAATAGAATTAACATCATGGGTCGGTATACGTTCAATAATCGAGAAAATCAAGATTTAAGTATTACGCTTTCTCATTTTCAAAGCAAATGGGATGCTTCTGGTCAAGTTCCACAACGAGCTATAGATGCTGGTCTTATTGGCAGATTTGGTGCAATTGATGATACAGAAGGTGGAAATACTAGCCGAAGTAACATCCTATTAAACCATACAAAACAGCTTGATGAACACTCAAGGGTAAAATCGAAAGCTTATTTAACTAAATATGATTTTGAACTCTTTTCGAATTTTACTTTCTTTTTGGAAGACCCGGTTAACGGTGATCAAATAAGACAGTTTGAAGACCGAACGATTATAGGTGCAGAGACCAGCTATGAGCATTCTGTTCATGTTGGCGATCATGACTCTCAATTAAAATATGAAACGGGAATAGGGTTTAGATATGATGATGTTAATGACGTTCAATTATCGCATACAAAAAACAGACAAGAATTGTTAGAACGTCTTGCCTATGGTGATGTTGATGAATTAAATGCCTATGGCTTTTTTGATGTCACCTACAAAAAGAAAAAATGGACGTTGAATACCGGATTAAGATTGGATTATTTTAAGTTTGATTATGTAGATAAACTGACCGAAACTTATGACAGTAAAAGTGAAAACAAGCTTTTTCTAGGTCCTAAACTTAATATAATCTATGCTGCAACTTCCAACTTACAACTCTTTGCGAAATCAGGTATTGGATATCATTCAAATGATACAAGGGTAGTAACCGCTAATAACGGTAAAGAAATTCTTCCCCTTGCTTATGGAGCGGACTTAGGCGCTATCTACAAACCCATAGACAAACTGGTTGTTAACGCTGCCTTATGGACACTATTTTTAGACCAGGAATTTGTTTATGTTGGTGATGCCGGAATAGTTGAACCCAGTGGAAAAACCAGAAGACTTGGTGTTGATTTTGGATTACGATATCAAATTAACGATTGGCTATACGCCAACGGAGATGTCAACTACACCTATGCAAGAAGTACCGATGGACCTGACGGACAAGATTTAATTCCGCTAGCACCGGACTTGACTTCCTCTGCAGGACTTTCCTTTTTAGACGTTGGAAATTTCTCAGGAGGAATCAATTACAAATACGTTAAAGACAGAGCTGCCAATGAAGATAATTCTATAGTTGCAGAAGGTTACTTTGTAACGGATTTAAATTTGAACTACTCCATTAAGAATTGGACATTGGGTGTAATAGTCGAAAACCTTTTTGATACGGAATGGAACGAAACGCAATTTGCCACGGAAAGTAGATTGTTCAACGAAACAGAATCAACCGAAGAAATCCATTTTACACCAGGTATTCCTTTTTATTTAAGAGGAAAAATATCAGTTAATTTTTAGAAACCTCGTTAATTTAGAACAAACGGGGATATGATGAATTCATCATATCCCTGTTTTATTATATAAGACATATCAAAGTTGTTAAGAATTGATTCAATTCTAGTCCTTCTAACTTATCTTTGTATTGTACAAAACAAACATCATAAATAACGGTATTGACCGTTATACTTCTTAAGTTATTAACGAAACCACAGTAAATGTTTCACTTTTTTAATAAGAAAAAATTTTTAGTCGATTATCTAGATGGATTTATTGACGTTCACAACCACATATTACCCGGTATTGATGATGGAGCAAAAACAGTAGATGAATCTATTGCGCTTATTAAAGCTTTTTCTGAGTTTGGGGTTACGCATTTTATTGCCACACCTCATATAATGTCTAACTACTACCCCAACACCAGAGAAACTATAAGGGCTTCATTAACGCAATTAAAAAGTGCATTGTTAAAAAATGGCCTGAAGGATATTTCAATAGACGCCTCTGCCGAACATATGATAGATGATAATTTTGAACATTTATTGGATAGCGAAGGTGTTATGCCTTTGAAGAAAGACTACCTACTAGTAGAGATGTCGTATTTACAACCCCCAATAAATTTTGACGATGCTATTATAAAAACAGCGTCAAAACGTTTTTTTCCCATTTTGGCACATCCAGAGAGATATGGTTTTTTACACCATAGAAAGAAAAGATACCAAGAATACAAAGATAACGGCATCTCTTTTCAAATGAATCTATTATCACTTAGCGAATATTACGGAAAAGAAGTGCCAAAAGTAGCGCAGGAACTTTTAGAAAATGGCTTGATAGATTATGTAGCTTCTGATATTCATACCATGAACCAATTAGAAGCTTTGAAAAAGCTCACGTTGTCTAAAAAAATGGTTGAACAACTCTTACCAATAATTAATAATACAATTCAGACTTTTTATTAAAAACAGGAGAGTTTCGTAAAATTAGAATATAAAAAATGCCGCTGAAACAGCGGCATTTTTTATTCGAAATCGTACTATTATATACTATTAGTTTTGTATCAATAGCTTCATAATAACTGAATCTCCCATGTTGTTGGCAATGTTAATAAAATATATACCATCTTCTAAAAGGTAAACAGGAACTTGATACGTATCATTTCCTAAAACCATGATATCCTCAGCGCTTATACCGCTTATTAAACGTCCTTGCTGATCATGTAGGTTAATACCCAACATCATAAAATCTTCTGGCTGATTCAAAATACGTATAGTCGCTACACCTTCTCTAACAGGGTTTTTTTCTAAAATAAAGCCCATTTTATCACCTTCATCTGTTTCTGAAACTATAATAGTAACTATATCTGAGTGTGTATTTCCACCAGCATCAGTCACTGTTAACATTACGTCATAAGATCCATTTGCTATAAAAGTATTGGCCGCGTCTGCTTCTGTTGAAGTTTTACCGTCTTTAAAGTCCCACAAATAACTAGCAATATCACCTATTGAGTTACTCCCTGTAAATGTAACCTCTAATGGAGATACACCCTCCGTTGGTGCTGCTTCAGCTACAGCTAATAATCCATTCTCTGGAACCACGGTGACTTTAACATCATCTGAAACTACTTCGTTCTCATCATCTGTAACAGTTAATCTGAACACGTAAACTCCTTCAATCATACTACTCACTGAAAGTTCAGCTGTTGTATTACCGTTCAAAGTAGCAGAATTTGGTCCACTTACTTGTGTCCAAGCAAAAGTAACAGTCCCTCCATCAGAATCAGAACCAGAACCAGAAATAACTGTATCATTGTCAGGCAAAGTTAACATTTGATCTTCACCTGCATCTGCAGTTGGAGCACCTTCTACAACAGGCTCAATTATTTCAATACCTGATATTTTCGGGAATTCCGTAACAGGACTTAAGGTAATGGTTAGACTTCCATCCGTTACATTTATTCCATTAAATGTTTCAACTATAGCGGTGGCAGCTCCTCCAGCTTCAACAAAAATATCATAATTTTCTTTTTGCTGCTGCCCTTCTACATCAATGTTAAAAACTCTAGAACCTGCGCCTCCACTGGAACCGTCACCTGGCAAACCCCAGTATATTTCTGCAAAATGTAAGTTTACACTTAACTCTCCATTGGCAACAGGAATATCGTAAATAAGTTCTCCAGTACCGCTCGATCTATATCTTTCTGATTGATAAAGCTCATCATTTTCAGTATTTCCAATTGGCACAGAATTAGTTATAAAACCACCGCCATTATAGTACTGATCGGCAGACCAATTATTTCCATCAAAAGTATAAGCATCTCCTCCAGAATTAATGCGAGAAATAGACACCTGACTATCACCAACCGTAATTGTCACATCATCATAATCTGTATCTCCTTCGTCATCTTTTATAGTTAGGCGGAAAACATAAATACCTTCAACCAAACCATTCACTGTCAAATTTGTAGTGTTGTCGTTACTTAGAGTGGTTTCATTTGGCCCACTTTCTTGAGTCCACAGAAAAGAAACAATATCACCACCATCAGGATCACTACCTTGACCGTTCAATTTTAAACTGACCCCAGGAAGAACTGTTTGATCATCTCCGGCATTTGCAATAGGCCTATCATCACTAGGTCTAATAGTGGTATTTTCATAAATCCTTGGTCGGTTATCATTTCTCCAGCCATTAGAAATAATATCCAAATCGCCATCATTATCAATATCAACAACGCGTGCTCCATCATGATGTTCCAAAGGACCTCCTGCATCAAGCACTTTTAGATTAAATTCCCCTGAACCACATAGATCGTTTTCAAAAGCTATAAGACGGTGGCTACCTCTCCATTCTCCTACTATAATATCCTGATCGCCATCAAAGTCTATATCTGCTGCAAAAACACTTAAACTTCCAAAAATGTCAGTATCAAGTACGTTTCTTACCCATGGTTGAGTTGGATCAGATGGTGCTGCAAACCAAGAAAACTCCTCTCTGTCGGGGTCAGACGTATCAGCACTTAACTGACCAACTACGGCATCTAAATCACCATCGCGATCAAAATCTGCCAATTGGGCACGGTCTGGAGTTGAAACATAAGTAATACCCGTATTGAAAATTTCAAAATTTCCATTTCCGTTATTTCTAAGCCAATTTACACCTTGAAATAAATCCAAATCACCATCACGATCAATATCACCCGCTTGGATATCTTCCCCTGAAGACTCCCCTTCTTGGCTAATATCTACTAAACTCCAACTACCTTCTGTTGGATTGGATGATGGCGTAAGCATTTGAATCGGGGCATTTGTTTTTTCTGCCCCGTTCCAGTTGAGTGCCATTTGATAGGGTCCATTTACACTAAACACTCCTCCCGCCAATCCTGCAACAAACGGTTCGCTATACCCTGTACTACCGGCTGGAATGTTATTAAATATATTAAAGCTGCCGTTGCCATCTCCCTTAGCCCAAAGAAGTACCTCACTTTCGTATTTACCATCAGGAGCAATACCTAATGCTGTTCCTAACAAATCGTAATTTCCATCACCATCAAAATCATATACATGAACCACATTTCCAAAATTACCTCCAATATCATGACGAATCCAATCACCACTGACAGAACCAGGGTTCTTATACCACCAGCTACCGGTTACAATATCCCTCAAGCCATCTCCATCCAAGTCATATTTTGCAAAAGTATAGACTGAAGGGTAGGGCAATGCAGATTCTTCTAATTGCTTAACCGACCATGATTCAGGGAAAGATGTTTCATTACAAGTAATTTGTCCTGTAACATTTACGCTTACTTCATCATAAATACCTGTACCCGTATGGTCTGCATTATACAACTCAATCTTTACTATATGTTCTCCTTGCGATAATTCATCAATTGGTATAGGGTCATATCCATAATATTTATCTATTAATGTTCCATCAACAAAATAATGGACATGCGTATCATCTTCATTAATTATCCAGTTTTCAACAGCAAATGCAACCTGAAAAGGCTGATTTACATCCCATCCATTAGTTGGAGAAGTTATCGTGATTTTAGGTTTACTCTCCTCCCCAACAAACGTATCTGGTGGTAAAACTTCAATACCAGAAACTTTTGGGTTTTGTTCTATTGATGTAAATGAGATACTAACAAAACCATCAGTAACCGATATATTATCAATCTCTTTTTGCAATGCTGTTGCAGCTGGAACTTCCGCTAAAATATCGAAATTAGTAAGAACTGGACTACCTTCTATTGTTATATTAAACACCCTATCCCCAGGGTTTCCTGGTCTGCTTCCCACACCAAAAAAGAGCTCGGCAAAATGTAACCGAATATCATATTCTCCAGATGAGGGAACAGGTATTTCATAAGAAAAAGTACCAAATCTTTCTGTCTGATATAATGCATCATCTGTTGTACCGTCTATAGGAATATCTTCATCAAATTGATTACCCCCACCGGCATAAGTATCCGCTATAAATATTTGATCATCAAGAACAGTTTGACCTCCACCTACATTTATACGAATTGCGTTAATAGTTGACAACGGATGGTTATCTTCAATAATTGAAATTCCAGAAACATTCTTTACATTTTTTATATTAATTTCATACGTTACACCTGAATTCAAAGAAGATGTACTCAGAACTACAGTCCGTTGGTCCGATAATAGTAGTGCAGAACTAATAGTAACACCATTATCAATAGCATAATTAGCCAATGTTTGTGCAGTCGTTTCCGTAACATATTCCGAAAACTCTACACTTACCTCCGTAGGAGTGTTAACTTTAACTAAATTAACCAACGGTGGTGAATTATCTATAGATATACCTGATCCGGTAAATTCAATGAAATTTAAATCAAAACTATTTTGTTGAGTTGAAGGATTTTTAAAAACAAAATACAAATCGTTTTTACCTCCTGGATTTACAAAGTTAGTTTCAATGTATTCCCAATTAGTAGCTCCTCCAGTATTTGGAACGGCTGAAGTAGCTACAACAGTACCAGTGACACTGCCTAATCGGAGTTCAATTGTTCCTCCAGTCGTATTAGAAGCTACATAATATTTTACTGATGATATATTCGATAAATTTCTTCCTTCTAAAACGATGTAGCTGTTGTGGTTGACTCTAATTGCTTGCACACCTCCCTCTAACAAATCTGTATTATCTATAACCTGAACCCCATTCTGCTCATCATAGAATTCAGCTTCCTTCCGCTTGGGGTGTAATTGAATTTGACCAAATGAGGTAAGGTTCCCTTTGTCCTTATAATTACTACCTAGAACGTAGAAAAGGTCATCTCCACCGTCAATATTATGTCCGTCATATTCCAATGTATAATTTTTAGGACACCCATCTAGAGTATTACCATCATGAAAATGATTAAGATGACCTAAAGATGGAACAATGTTTACATCAGCACAGTCAATGCCTGAACCAGATGTACTTCCGTCTTCGGCATCAACAACTTCCAAATCAATGTTAATATCATCTCCCCACCCCATTATTCCTCCATCCAATGGAGAATTAAATTTAAACTGAGCCTTGGTATTACCTGCATAAATGGTTATATTCTTAACCCCTTCTGCCCCATCACCATCAATAACCTTTAATTGAGCGTTGTATATTCCTTCGGTGGTATACGTGTGCTGTGTTTCAGTTACCCCTGATACTATTGGAGTTCCATCTCCAAAATTCCATTCATATATTAAACCTGTATCTCCGTCTGGATCGTAGGTACCATCACTCGTGAAACTTACCTCTAAATCAAGAGGCCCATCCTCAACGTCAGCTTCTGCCGAAACTATTGGGGGTGAATTAGTAACAATACCCGTATAATCTACCCGAACTAATCGTCCACTTCCATCTCCATCTTTACAACAGCCAACTCCATACTCTAAAATATACATATGCCCGTCAGGTCCAATTTCCATGTCTATATAACCATCCTTGGAACCTGTTGGAAAAACAGATGGAGCAAGCTGTTCTGTACTTATAACTGTACCGTTTGCATCCATCTTAACTGCATAGACTTTACTATTATTGAAATTATAATAAAATAACACCCCATCAAACTCTATAGGTAGCCTTTGCTGATCTGTTAATGAAGCATTATGATAATAACGAGGACCAGAAAAGATTGACCATGTATTGCTTTCTCGTGTAAACTCTAACCAAGAAGGCTCTGCAGGTGGTAAATTCGTAATACCTGTATTCCACGTTGAAAAATTCTTCGGAGAATTTGGGTCATTATATTGTGGGGTAGAATGATTGATTTTATAGGCCTCATTCTTTCCTGAAAAATAGGGCCATCCATAATTACCAGCTTCTTTGGTTAGGTTCATTTCATCCATACCAATGGGGCCCTCTTCTCCTGATTCATTAGCATCAGCTCCCACCTCACCCCAAAAGAGCCAATCATTATTCTGTTTATCAATAAAAAAGCGATAAGGGTTACGAGCACCCATTACGTAAATCTCAGGTTTAGTGTTTGGTGTTCCAACTGGAAAAAGATTTCCTGCGGGAATTGTATAAGTTCCATTAGCTTGGGGTTTTATTCTTAGGATTTTACCTCTATAATCATTAGTATTAGAAGAACTTTTTTCTGCACTGCTAGGACTAAAATCCTCACGTACAGCAGCATATTCACCATGATTAGAGTTATCTCCAATTGACAGCAATAAATTTCCTTGTGAATCGAACCCCATATCCCCACCAGCATGATAACTTACTTCCCGTTGTACTGGCCATTGTAACATGTTTATTTCGGATGACAAGTCAATACTGTCACCATTCATTGTAAATCTTGAAATTCTATTTGCTTCTTCACCAACAAGAGAGTAATACACGTATATCCAATTGTTAGACTCGAAATTTGGGTCAAAAGCCATTGCTAAAAGACCATCTTCTGCACCATGAAAAACAGGTATAGTACCTGCACTAACTGTTGAAAACAAGTCTGGTTTATGAATTAACATTTCACCAAAACGATCCAAAACAAATATTCTCCCGTCCGGAGAAAAAGTCATTGAAGTCGCATTAGTAAAGCCCGAATACATTTCTACTAGCTGAAAATCATCTGGCAACTGAGCCTTTACTTGAGAAATGCCAGCAAAAAAAACTGTAAAGCAAGCAATAAAAAAACCAGTTATGTAATTATTTTTCATATTCAAAACGTGTTTGATATTTTCTTAAAACGTATTTTTAACGCAAGTCACAAATATAATCTAATAACACTTTAAGGCTATAATACCCTACCTCTTTTCGTCAAAACAAGACCGAACTTCGATAAATTACAAAACAATTATAGGATTAAAAGCTTTATATAAACCTTAGGTTGACAACCCATTTTTCCCATTTAAGAAAAAGCATATTATACAGATAAAACTATATTGCGGGAGAATTAACTAACAAGACGAAAATAACTAATTAAAAAACATTTTCTAATTAAATATAAAAACCCCGAAATATTTCGGGGTTTTATTACTCTATATAAAAATACAATCTTTATAATTTCCACCACTTTTTCTGAGTTTTCCCATACCCATACCCATACTTCCCTCCATAACCTAAATTAGAGGAAGCTACATCGTTTACGATAAAGGATAAACCTTTTATTTTTCCTTCTTTTTGCAATTTAATCGGAAAATCAACTGCGCTTAACTCGGTTACACCCGCTCTTGTGACATATAACAACAAATCTGCATAATCGCTAATTAATAAGGTATCTGTAACAACCATTAACGGAGCTGTATCTACAATTATATAGTCGTAATTTTTAGAAACTTCATCTATTAATTGTCCCACTCGAGAACTCATCAATAGCTCGGCTGGGTTAGGAGGTATACGTCCCGAGTAAATCACATCTATAGTATTTCTATGAACTAGCATAGGATTAACTATATCTTTAACGTCTAAAGTGTTATCATATAAATACTCTGTCAATCCTGCATCTTTATTACGAGTAGCCTTGGACATTTTATCAACATCTCCACTAGTAAAGAAAGTATATAATTTAGGGTTTCGTATATCTGCTCCTATTAGCAATACTCTCTTATTTGTACTTGCCAATATCATTGAAAGATTAGTAGACAAAAAAGTTTTCCCTTCTCCTGGAACACTAGAAGTAACATATACCACATGTCCTTTATTATCACTTTTTTTCGTTTTCAGAAGATAATCTAAATTTGTACGTATAATTCGTAAAGATTCCGCTAGAACAGAACGATCTTCTTTAACGACAAACTTTTCATCATTTTTAGTTAAACTTGGCAGTTCTCCAAGAACTGGAACTTCACTCACAAGTTTTTCCAAAGAATGCATATTGTGCACCTTATTATCCATTAAATCTTTTACATAGATTACGGAAAAAGGAACCAAAAGCCCCAATATCAATGATGCCAAATATATAATAGGCTTCTTCGGGGACACTGGCATTTTACTCACCGCATAAGCATGATCTACAATTTTAGATTTAGGAGAGGTAGACGCTACCGCTATTTGAGATTCCTCCCTCTTTTGTAATAAATATAGATATAGAGATTCCGTAGTTTGCTGTTTACGGGTTATGTCTCTCAATGCCTTTTCATTTGCTGGTGCCGAATAAATTTTAGAATTAAACCTAGCTTGTTGACCACTAAGTGAGTTAACCGTCATTCCAAGATTGTTAACCGTACTGTTCAAACTGGATTGCATACTGCTTTTTAAACCGGCAATTTGCTGATCTAAGTTTACAATAACCGGGTTTTTTTCATTAGAGCTCTTCAATAACCGTTTACGCTCTAAAACAAGTTGATTATAACGATCCGTAGTACTAGCAATAGTAGGATCAGAAAGCCCTATATTAGTAGGAAGGACTTCGTAGCCCCCTTGTTGCTGAACAATTTGCTGCATTGAAGCAGCCATATTAAGCTGGTTTCTAGCATTCGCTAGCTCTTGCTGGTTAGCAACTCCAACATTAAGATTAACATTTGTCTCAGAAGCTATATCAGTAACTCCTTTCTCTGTTTTAAAGTCTTCTGCCGACTGATCAACACTAGATAATCGTCCTGCGATATTAGCAATTCTTTCTTCAATAAAATTAGAGGTTCGATCCGCTATTATTTGTTTATCTTCAATAGCATTTCTATTATAAACATCCACTAAGGTATTTAACATATTTTCTGCCTTCTCCTTAATTGGATCCTCTAATCTAATATTCAAAATATTAGAATATTCATCAGAAGTAGAGATTAATACACTTCCTCTATAGCCTTGTGCAGCATCTTCAATTGGCACCACTGAAACTCTAAGTTTTTTATCCTTATAACTTTCAAAGTTCGCTACGTTTGGTGTAATAACAATATCTCCTATAGGCGTGGAAACATTCTTACCAAAAGCATATATTTTCACTGGCTTATCTTCTTCCTCTGTATAACCAAAGGTAGTAGAAGAAGAAATAGTAAGAAAAAAGTTCAACTTAGCCCTATTGATAATAGAATCCGGGGCTATAAAATTTAATTTCACAGGTGGAGTTGAATAAAGTTCAGATTCTTTAATATTACCTTGAATCAAAACCTTGGTGTTCAACCCTAATTCTTTTACTACTTCTATCCAATTTGAACGTGAATTAATAATCTGAATTTCATCTTCTACCTTTGTTTTTGCTCCTCCAAAAACTTCTAAATCTTTAAACAAATCAAGTTCTGACCCTGAACCTTTTTCATCCAAAATCTGGACTTGAGTTTGCACAGCATACTTAGGCGTTGAATATCTAATATTTAAATATGCTAGAATCAAAGCGAAAATTACACAAATCAAAAACCACTTCCAATGAGACGTATAGGTGTTGAGCTTTTCTTTTATATCAAACGAATTGTTCATTAGCGTATTTTGAGTATTCAAGCTCATTGTTTACAGTTAAAATTTTCAGTTTGATTTAATTTCTTATTAAAAGTACTGTTGATGTAATCAATAATGAAGCTACCGAAACATAAATAGAGGCTCTATTATCAAGTGTAGACGTTTTAATTGCCGAACTATTTGGCTCTACATACACAATGTCATTTTGAGTCAAATAGTAAACAGGTGAACTGAGTGCCTCCTTTTCTGTTAAATTAATTCTTGTATACACTTTAGTTCCGTCAAAATCTCTAATTACCATAACATTTTCACGCTTACCCTTAATAGTTAAATCCCCAGCAAAACCTAAAGCTTCCATAATAGTGATTCGCTCACCATCAACAGGGTATGTTCCAGGTCTATTAACCTCTCCCAAAATAGACACACTAAAATTACGCAACCTTATATTAATGATAGGATCTTTTAGGTAATCTGAAAGTTTCCCTCTTAACAGCAATCTAACTTCTTCCCCAGATAGTCCAGCTATTTTAACTTTGCCAATAACCGGAAAATCTATTTCTCCATCTTTATCTATTAAATAATCAACTTGTTCTGGTCTCACACCTCCTTCTGAACCACCTCTAAATAAATTAAACGGTGCACTTGCCTCGCTATCTAATGTGGATACATAAATGCTTACTAAATCATCAACCTTGAACTTAGGCGTAAAACTATTTTTATCTACCAAAGTTTCAAAATCTCCTGTATTTTGGAAATACACAACTTCTTTTCTCGTAGCACAAGAAGATAATAGTACAACCGAAACGATTAAAAGAGGAATAGTACTTTTTAAGGACCTAAAAATATTAATTGAACTCATTTTATTTATGGACATAGTGTTTGTAATTTTGATGCAATGATAGCAAATTAAAAGCTTATAGAACTTTTTTAAGCGGATGATTCTTAGTCTTGTTTTCTTTCTTCTTATCTAATAGACATAGTTCTGAGTTATTTGAAATAAATTCTGGAACTATCTCTTTCATTAAACTAACCGTACTTTCATTGAAGAACATATTGGACACACAAAGCTCATCAATTTTAGATCTAACTAAGGTATAATCAAGTTCCCTGGTTTTACCTATCATGATTTTTTTGTGGTATGTGGGCAAAGTGTTTTCGCCATTTGCCAATAATTCTTCGTACAATTTTTCACCCGGACGCAAACCTGTAATTTTTATATCAATATCTTCAGGATACTTAAGTCCGGAAAGTTTAATCATATTCTTAGCCAAATCGAATATCTTAACCGACTCACCCATGTCAAATATGAAAATTTCACCACCATCACCCATTGCTCCTGCTTCTAAAACAAGCTGAGAAGCTTCTGGTATAGTCATAAAAAACCTAGTGACATTTTCGTGAGTAACTGTTAAAGGACCTCCTTTATCAATTTGCTTCTTGAAAAGCGGAATAACAGAACCGTTAGACCCTAATACATTACCAAAACGTGTAGTAATAAATTTAGTTCTTCCTTTCTGCTGCATGCAGCTAATATACATCTCTGCAATTCTCTTGGTCGCCCCCATAACGTTTGTAGGGTTAACCGCCTTATCTGTAGAAATGAAGATAAATTTATCTACATTATGAGCTATAGACAAATCCGCGACTACTTTTGTTCCCGCTACATTTATTTTAATAGCTTCGTACGCGTTATATTCCATTAATGGCACATGCTTGTACGCTGCAGCATGAAAAACAACATTAGGTTTATATTCTTGAAAAAGATTATTTAATCTATTCTTGTCCCTAACATCTCCTACAATAGGCATGAAATTATGGAACCCATTTTGCTTCAATTCTTGCTGTAAATCATATAAGGCAGATTCAGATTGATCTATAACAATAAGTGACTTATAATTATATGTACATACTTGACGTACAATTTCACTACCTATGGAACCTGCCCCACCCGTAACAAGTACAACTTTATCCCTAACTTGCTCAGAAATTTTAGAGTTTTTAATATTAATAGGAGCCCTATCCAATAAATCCTCTATTTGAATCTGTTTAATTTGTGAAACCTTAAGTTCTCCATTAATCCATTGCTCTACAGGAGGAACAATTTTCACCTGAACGGGAAAATCAACCAACCCTTCAACTAATACACTAAGGCCTTTAGGGTCTATATTTTGAATTGAGAATATTACTTCAGAAATACTATTTTTTAGAATGAATTCCCTATTAAGTATATCTTTATGAAAGACTTTCACCCCATTTATCTGTTTCCCTACTTTCTTCTCGTCTTCATCTATATATCCCACAACCCTCACCCTACTCTTCGTATGGTTTACAAGTGCACTTTGTGTTAGTATTCCTGACTCACCAGCACCAAAAATCAATACATTTTTATTTACCTTAAAGTCACGAGCCATAAAATTGGTATAAAGCGACTTAAATACGTAACGAGAAGCTGTAAGAGCTACAAAACTCAACAAACTATGTATAATAATAATACCTAATGGAACTGTGAAATTTTCAAAAACCCCTAGTTCACGATTAAACAGAACCATAGATATCAGTAAAATACTAGATAGACAAATAGCATTGAATATATTATAAACATCCCTGACACCTGTGTGTCTCACCACACCTTTATAAGACCCTGTAAAAACAAAGGAAGCCAATGCAATTAAAGAAATAATTGGTAATTGGACGAATAACTTATCAATATCAAAGTCTAAGGTGAGGTTAAACCGTATGATGTACGATAACACAAAAGAAACAGCTATCATTACCACATCTATAGCCAAAACAAGCCATTTAGATGCGTACTTATGAGCATTATTAATTAGGTATTCTTTTATCATCAGATTAAATTTTGGTTAGAATAAGCTCCACTATTCTTTCTAAATCGGCTTGTGAAAGATTAGAGCCACTAGGCAAACATAGTCCTCGATTAAAAAGGTCTTCAGATGTACCATCACTATAGTGAGGGAATTTAGCAAAAACCGGTTGCAAATGCATTGGCTTCCACAAAGGTCTTGATTCAACATCGTCTTCCAGAAGAGCAAGACGTATTTTTTCTCTAATCGCAAAAGAAGGTGTCAAAATGCAGGTCAACCATCTATTGCTGTAATATGCATTCGATTCTTCTAAAAACTCTATTTCCGGAAGATGCGCAAGATGCTTTTTATAGAAATCGAAATTAAATCTTCTTTGATTAACTCGATTTTGTAGTACTTCCATTTGACCACGACCAATACCTGCAAGGATATTACTCATCCTATAATTATATCCCACAGAGGAATGCTGGTAATGGGGTGCATCATCCCTGGCCTGAGTTGCTAAAAAAACTGCTTTTTTCTTAACAGTTTCTTCTTGAGCTATCAAAGCGCCGCCCCCAGAAGTTGTTATAATCTTATTTCCATTAAAGGATAAAATTCCTATTGTGCCAAAAGTACCGCACTTTTCATTCTTAAAACTACTTCCGAGTGCTTCTGCACTATCTTCAACTACAGGGATATCGTACTTCTTAGAAACCTGAGTGATTTCTTCTACTTTATAGGGCATACCATATAAGTGAACGGCTACAATTGCTTTTGGTTTTTTGCCGTTTGAAATTCTATCTTTTATAGCTTTCTCAAGTAATTCTGGAGAAATATTCCAAGTATCCTTTTCACTATCTACAAAAATAGGTGTTGCACCGAGGTACATAATAGGATTGGCTGATGCAGAAAAAGTAAAACTTTGACAGATTACTTCATCTCCTTTAGTTACACCTAACAGTTCCAATGCCAAATGAATGGCAGCCGTACCTGAACTAAGTGCTGCTACATGGACATTACCTCCTACAAACTGATTTATAGATTTTTCAAAGTTATCTACATTAGGTCCCAATGGAGCAACCCAATTGGTATCAAAGGCCTCTTGAACATATTTTTGTTCACCCCCACCCATATGCGGTGAAGACAGCCATATCTTATCTCTAGTAATAGTTTTCAATTAAAATTGGTTTTTAGTTCTTTTTCGTTTGGGGGTTGCCTAGGTTTTTCATAACCGACGGCCAAACATATAAATATAATCTAAAAATTACTAAAAAGTTCTTTTTGATTACAGAATACAAAACTAAACCCTAACATTTAAACACTTAATTAATTTTGTTGTACGCCTCAAAAATTCGGCTAATAGCACTAACATCATAAACTATCAATTCAGCTTAGATTACCATAACTACGTTATAAACCAAAAAATAGATTTGATTTTCAAACCTTAACCACTCCTACAAGCGGGTAAAAATTGTACTAAAAACTAAAAATCAAATACTTATACCAAAAAAAAGAAGGAGCAAATCTATTTTTTTCGATTGCTCCTTAATTTATCACTTTAAACAGATTAGATTCTATTATAATCTTTAAAATCTTTATGTTCTTTTTTGTACAACTCTTCTTCGGGTAATGATTTGAAGTATTCATACGTCTTTTTCATTCCTTCTGATCTAGACACTTTAGGCTCCCAGCCTAAAATATCTTTAGCTTTTGAAATATCTGGTTGTCGCTGCATTGGATCATCTTGCGGTAATGCTTTGTATATTACTTTTTGATCTGTACCCGTCAACTTTACGATTTCCTCCGCAAAATCTTTAATCGTAATCTCATGGGGATTACCAATGTTTACTGGCATTGGATAATCGCTAAGTAAGAGTCGATAAATCCCTTCCACTTCATCATCTACATAACAAAATGAACGAGTTTGGCTTCCGTCTCCAAATACGGTCAAATCTTCACCTCTTAACGCCTGACCAATAAATGCAGGTATTACCCTACCGTCATTTAAACGCATTCTAGGCCCATACGTATTAAAAATTCTCACAATACGGGTTTCTAAACCATGAAAACGATGATAAGCCATTGTAATTGACTCCTGAAACCTTTTTGCTTCATCATACACACCTCTTGGTCCAATAGTGTTTACATTACCATAATACTCTTCTGTCTGAGGGTGAACTAAAGGGTCTCCGTATATTTCCGAAGTAGACGCGATTAGTATTCTGGCATTCTTAACTTTCGCCAAGCCCAAAAGATTATGAGTTCCCAATGCACCCACCTTTAAAGTCTGAATTGGGATTTTCAAATAATCAATAGGACTGGCAGGCGAGGCAAAATGTAAAATATAATCCAACTTCCCTGGAACACTTACAAATTTAGTGACGTCATGGTGGTAAAATTCAAAATTCTCTAACTTGAACAAATGCTCAATATTGCGTAAATCACCAGTTATAAGGTTATCCATGGCAATAACATAGTAACCTTCTTTTATGAACCGGTCACACAAGTGAGAACCTAAGAAACCCGCTGCCCCAGTAATCAGTATTTTCTTCATTTCTTACATTTAGTCATCCGTTTAGTCAGCGCCAGAGACTTCTGTACTGAGAACCCGGAATAATTTATGAATAGTTTGGTGTAATAATTTCCACGAATATAAATACAATGGTTTAAACAAAAGGTTATTTTTTATCAAAAAGCTATGAACTTCAAATATAATAAGATGAAAGGCTCATAGTCTTATTCAACATCTTCTTCGTATATAATTTCGTACAATTAGTGATTATCAACAATTACAGTCTTTATAAATTGTAATATTTCCTAATATTAATAGTAAGACATCGTTAAATAACCGCCTGTTTGAACACATAATCTTGAATTAAATCTTTTTAGACGAAAAAATGTAAGGTAGTTTTGAGTTATTTAGTAATCTTTGCAACCTAATAAAATGAACCCAGTCATGAAAAAAGTAAATAAAATATGCTGCATTGGAGCAGGATATGTAGGTGGACCAACAATGTCCGTTATTGCTAGCCAATGTCCTGAAATTACCGTAACGGTTGTAGACATTAACCAAGCTAGAATTGACCAATGGAATGATTCTGACCTAGACAATTTACCGGTTTACGAACCAGGACTTAAAGAAATTGTGGAAAGGACAAGAGGTAAAAACCTTTTTTTCTCCACTGAAGTAGATAAAGCTATAGACGAAGCCGAAATTATTTTCATATCGGTAAATACGCCAACAAAAACATACGGAAAAGGAAAAGGACAAGCTGCAGATTTAAAATTTGTTGAGCTCTGTGCTCGAAATATTGCCAAAGTAGCCAAAAGTGATAAGATAGTGGTAGAAAAATCTACTTTACCAGTTAGAACTGCTAGTGCAATAAAAAGTATTTTAGAGAATACAGGTAACGGGGTCAAGTTTGAAATACTATCCAACCCTGAATTTTTAGCAGAAGGAACAGCTGTTGAAGACCTTTTAAAGGCGGATCGTGTATTAATTGGTGGCGATGAAACCCCATCAGGTCAAGAGGCCAAAGACACCTTGAGTTCAATTTATGCCCATTGGCTGCCAAAAGAACGCATACTACAAACCAATGTTTGGTCTTCAGAACTGTCCAAATTAGTTGCCAATGCATTTTTGGCGCAAAGAGTTTCTTCCATTAATGCTATTTCGGCCTTGTGTGAGCGAACAGATGCAAATGTTGCAGAAGTTTCAAGAGCAATCGGAACTGATAGTCGAATTGGACCAAAATTCCTTAATGCCTCAGTAGGTTTTGGTGGATCTTGCTTTCAAAAAGACATTTTAAACCTAGTTTATATTTCAAGAAGTTTTGGTTTAAATGAGGTTGCAGACTATTGGGAGCAGGTAATTATAATGAACGATTACCAAAAAAGACGATTTGCCGAAAATATAATATCTACTTTATATAATACCGTTTCTGGCAAAAAAATAGTCTTCTTTGGATGGGCGTTTAAGAAAGACACTAATGACACCAGAGAATCAGCAGCTATTAACATAGCAGATGCCTTGTTAGAGGAAAAAGCGGAAATCGTAGTTTACGACCCAAAAGTATCGGCAGACCGAATCTACGCAGATTTAGATTACCTAGAAACTAGGTCTCCAGAGGAAAACAGAAAACTTTTGACTGTAGTTACCGACCCTATGGATGCGGTACAAGATGCCCATGCTATTGCAATTTTAACAGAATGGGATGAATTTAAAGCCTATTCTTGGGAAACCATATTCAAAAAAATGTTGAAACCAGCTTTCGTATTTGATGGTCGTCGTTTATTATCAAAAGAAGATATGGAAGCAAAAGGCTTTCAATATTATAAAATAGGACAATCATGAAAATTCTTGTCACCGGCGCAGCTGGCTTTATAGGATATCATCTCTGTGAAAAACTGCTTAAAAAAGGATACGAAGTTATAGGGCTTGACAACGTGAACGACTATTATGATGTAAACCTTAAATATGCTCGCTTAAAACAATTAGGTATCAATCAAAGTGATGCCAAGATTTTCAACGAAAAATGTTTCGGTTCTATTTATGGTGAAAAATTTGCTTTCGTTCGCATGAACTTGGAGGACAGAGAAGCATTGCCTCTACTTTTCAAAAATGAAAAAATTAACAGGGTATGTAATTTAGCAGCTCAAGCTGGTGTTCGTTACAGCATAGAAAACCCCGAAACTTATATCGATAGTAACATTGTTGGTTATTTGAATCTGCTGGAATGTTGCAGACATAATAAAATAGAGCATCTAGTTTACGCTAGTAGTTCTAGTGTTTATGGTTTGAACGAAAAAATACCTTTTTCTACATCAGATAGTGTGGACCATCCAATAAGCCTTTACGCAGCAAGCAAAAAAAGCAATGAATTGATGGCGCATACCTATAGTCATTTGTTCAATATTCCAACAACGGGACTTCGTTTCTTCACTGTTTACGGACCTTGGGGAAGACCGGATATGGCCTTGTTTCTTTTTACTGATGCTATAGCGAATGGAAATCCCATAAAAGTTTTCAACCACGGCAAGATGGAAAGAGACTTTACCTACGTGGACGATATAGTTGAAGGTGTTGTACGCATACTTACGAAATCTACAGAAAATCGTGATTTGTATAAAGTATACAATATTGGCAATAACGATGCAGTAAAACTCAACGACTTTATTGAAGCTATTGAATCTAGTATGGGGCAAAAAGCAGAGAAAGAGCTTATGCCGATGCAACCTGGAGATGTTGAACGTACTTGGGCCGATGTAGATGATTTGATTAGAGACTATGATTACCAACCCAATACATCAGTCAAGAATGGAGTTCAAAAATTTGTGGAATGGTATAGCGATTATTACGCATAAGAGCATATTTTATTTTTCCACCTATAGACAAATAAAAGGCTCGATATTAAATATCGAGCCTTTTACTTTAAATGATGAACAGCTGCACATACATACCAGTAACAGCTTCATCCATTACTTTTTAAAAAGTGTATTTTCATTTGTATAAAATCTATTTTTATACAATGCTTTTTTATTGTTAGGTCTATGGGGATACTGCCAAAGTGTCTCCAAAAAAGCATCCCAATCTGAGTAAGATTCAAGTTCATTAATAGGACCCAAGGGATTCGATAAAATCTCCAAGGTAATCACACCTGTTTTCTGAACTCCGCCTATAATCCAATTGATTTTCTCATTCCTTACTTCAAAGTCCCCTATTTCTACAGGTAACTTTTGCGGTTCCGCATCCAATAGGTTTATTTTAGCATCCACATAAAAGGCAGTAATAAGGGACCTTAAAGACCAAAGACAACTACCTGCCCCAGAATACGAATTAAGAATGCTCAAGTCGTCCGAATAAAAGCCTTGAGTCACCTTTCCTCCGGAAACAGCTTCATTCGAAATAAAATAAGACCAAGTATAATCCAATGCCCGTAAGGCTTCTCCAGAAGATACTACTTCTTGATTTAACAATGAGCCAGCAATAATTGGCGATGGAGCAGCCATTCGATAACAAACACTGCGCCCCATCATAGGAAAACCCTTTGACCCGAAAAAATGTTTAAAAAACTCGGAAAAATCTGCATTGGTCTTAATAATAAATTCCGAATGGAAATCTGGATGCATTTGGTTCATCCAAAATAAACAATACTGTATAGCCCATGCATTGTAATAATCCGGAGGAGCTTCACCATCCTTGAACCACCCATTACCTATATAATCTTTTTTTAAATAACGTTCAAATTTTTTATTAGCGAATTCTACGTCTTCTTGCTCGATCATACCGAGGGCCTCTAAAGATTTTACTACCATCACTGGAAATAAGTTCCAATTATTATCCCCATGGGTTTTTCCTCTAATCTCCATTAACCACCTATAAATTTGTCTCTTTTCGTCTTCATCAAATGTATTCCAGATAAAATCTTTTGAAATCCAAAGCCCTAAAGCAATATCTGCAGCCTCAGCCATTTTTTGATCGCGATTCCCTATTTGCCCCCAATACTCTTTTGATACTGGATCGGTCCCTATTAACACCGCATTCCTTAACTGTTCAGAAACATTAATTAATTGATCATCAATAAAAATCGAAGCATTTTGGGTGTTCAAAATATATGAGCATCCTAAGGGAAAGAATCGGGCAAAACCTTCTAAAGCATTAATACTTTGACCGCCACCACTAAATTCCCCTGGATAATAAACCAAAGCCCCATTCTTAGACTTATACTCCTGATACCCTTTAAAGAAATACTTAAATAACTCTTTAAACCGTTCACGCGGAGAATACGAAAGCGTATCAAGAAAAATAGTTTTAACTTCTTTATCATAAGACTCTGCATTTTCAAAAGTCGATATATTGTTTTCCCAATTATCAACTTTAACCCTTTGTAATCGCCAATAGTAAACTGATACACCTAATAAAAGAATGACTAAAAAAAGTATAAGATTTTTTTTTTTCTTTCGCATTATCTAAATAATTATTAATCAAGGATGACTTTTGTACTACCAATGAGACCAATGATAATCAAAATTGAACCCTACCTATTCCCACTAACAAACTACTAAATTCCTAAAATTATTGTTAATAAAGCTTGTTACCTATAAAAAATCCTCTTAGCAAAAACCCGTCTATCTCTTAAATGAAATATGCACAGATAATAAACCATTAAAACATAGTGGTCAAACTAAAAAAACCAACACTCTTAACACACATATTATCCAAGTTTCTGTTTTAATCGTTTAACAATCTTAGATTCCTCTTTTTTCCTTAGAAAAATGCAGCTACGTACAGATAAAAAAGTAATAACGTTAAAAAAATGTGCATTTCAACGATTTTTTCATCTTTTCAACGTCCAACAAGCTGAATACATACGTACCACCTTCGATGAAAATTAAATAACACATTAAATTAACGTAGTTCACCGATTTATTTTATTCTTTTGTCGGTGTTTAATAACGTTTTTTAACTAAAGCCCAAAAATTGGTTGCTTTCAAATTGACATTCAATCTGACACTTATGAATCTTTCTAACCCCACTAGTACCAAATGCACAATTGTACTTATATCCATTCTTACACTTTTCTCCTGTTCCAAGGATACAGAATTACTAGAAAGCTACTTGGATGGTTCAGCACCTATAAACGGTAACGTTTTAGGTGTAAATGATTTTTATAAAGTCGGTGAAAATGGCAGAATAACTATGGATGTTCTAGCAAATGATAGATTCACAAACTCTAATAATGTTAAAATCATTAGCACATCCAACCCCACCAATGGATATGTCATTGTTAACGAAGATAATACTATTACTTACGTTTTAGGAGACGGAACCGCTCAAGAGGAGGCCGAAGCAGCTGAAGCTGAGATACGGGCGCGAGAAAAAGCAGAAGCTGCAGCAGAACAGGATGCGGAAGTACAGGCTCAAGCAGATCAAGACGCTAAGGAAAAAGCCGAAGCGGAGGCACAAGCTCAAGCGGAACAAGAAGCTAAAGAAAAGGCCGAAGCGGAGGCACAGGCTCAAGCGGAACAAGAAGCTAAGGAAAAAGCGGAAGCTGAAGCACAGACCCAGGCAGAACAAGACGCTAAGGAAAAAGCGGAAGCAGAGGCACTAGCAGAACAGGACGCTAAAGAAAAAGCTGAGGCAGAGGCACAGGCAGAACAAGACGCTAAAGAAAAAGCGGAAGCAGAGGCTCAGGCAGAACAGGACGCTAAAGAAAAAGCTGAAGCAGAGGAAGAAGCTCGAAGAAAAGCCGAAGCCGAAGCTGCTGCTCAAGAAGAAGTGGATGACTCCTTTACTTATACTACAGAGACGACGGATGAAGATGGTAACGTAACAACAGAAGAGGTAACCGTAACTGTTACGGCAAAAGCCTTTAGTGAATTAAAAGCCTTTCCAACAGCAGAAGGGTTTGGAAAAAATGCAACCGGGGGACGTGGTGGAATTATAGTAGAAGTCACTAATCTGAATGATTCTGGCCCAGGTAGTCTGCGATATGCATTAGAAGAAATAAGGGTTCCGCGAACTATTATTTTTAAAGTTGGCGGTACTATTAATGCTAAATCCAATTTGCCAATATATAGTGGAAGAGGTGATGTTACGATAGCGGGGCAAACAGCTCCTGGTGGAGGAATACTTATAAAAAACGGATCCTTAAGCATCCAAGCTGATAATGTAATTGTACGACATTTACGATTTAGAATGAATTCAAGTACAAACCCTCAAGATGGTCATAATATGGATGGCATTAGGGTTAGATCCAGCAATAAATCAGTAAAAATAAAAAATATTATCATTGACCATTGCTCAGTTTCATGGGCGCTGGATGAAAATATTTCTGTTAAAAATGCAGAAAATGTTACAATTCAAAATACGTTAATTGGTGAAAGTACTAGAGCTACTCTTCTTTCTCGAGTAAAAAACGTATCAATACTGAATAACTTGTTTAGTTTAAATAGTAGTCGAAACGTTTTGGCCAATTTAATTTCCCATAGCGATTTTACTTTTGAGCAAGTTAACAACATAGTCTACGGCTTCAAATGGGCAACTTCAGGAACAGATGGAATGGCTTTTAGTGTTATTGGAAATAGATATAAACTGTCAAATGATTTTCAAACTTCAACAAAGTATCCAATTACACTAACTCCTCCTGATCCAGAGAATGAGGATAGCGGAGATATCAAGCAGACACATGCATACTTAGCGGATAATATTATCGATTCTGAATTAACTGGAATATATAGACAAGAACTGGGTCCGTATTTATTTTCTTCGCCAAAGTCAAAATCTTCTTATAGGCCTACTAGTGCTTCAAAGCTGGATAATAAATTATTGTCTTATGTAGGAGCTAGTTTACCCAAAAGAGATGCTGTTGATGAACGCCTAATAAATCACTATAAAAACGGAAGTGGAACTACAAATAGCAGTAGTTCATTTCCAAATATAAGTGGTGGTACAGCCTATAAAGATAGTGACAAAGACGGAATAGCTGATGATTGGGAAAAAAGCCATGGACTTAACCCTAATGATATTAAGGACGGAAATAAAGATAAAAACAATGATGGCTACACTAATCTTGAGGATTTTCTGTATTACTTAGCCAATTAAATTATTTGACAATTACAAAGTATAGTTAAATAGGAAAAAATAGCGGGAATGTACTCCCGCTATTTTATGTTGATATAATAAGTTAATTTTCAAATAACTAACTTTATTTTTTTTCTCAAAAGGTAATATTTTAAATAAAACTCAGTTAGTATAGATTGTATGCGTGATTTAAATGTAAAAATGGTTACAAATTCATCTTTAAAAAATCTTGTTAAATTCCAATCTAAAGAGTATTGAGAAAAATAACGTATAATAATTACTCATATACAAACTATGCTGAAAAGATTATTTTTTATTGCGATTGTTGCGGCCTCTTTGTTTTATGGCGTTATGATAGGGAAATATAGAGTTTTTCCATATGAACAAATCAAGAGTTTTCAAGATTTATCGGAAAAGGAAACCATAAATCCTTTGCAAGATATTGTATATTCAAAAAATGACCTGGAAGAACTCATATCTGCAAAAACCAATACCATAGATTCTTTGAGAAATGTTTTAACTAATGAAATATTTGGGTCAGAAATATTACCCACATCTGTTCCAGATACAATTTTCAATACAAAAGACGAGTACTTTACAAGTATAGAAAATCTACTTGAAATTGAACAGTTCGAAATAGAGCAAAGTTATGGGGTGGAATCTATTGGTTATATATTTCACCCTTCGACATCTAACAATAGACTTATAATTTATCATCAAGGCCATAGTGGAGGTTTTAACCTTGGGAAAAGTACAATTCAATATTTTCTAGAAAAAGGGTTTACCATTTATGCTCTAGCAATGCCGCTTAAGGGCAAAAATAATCAACCTGTTATTGAGGTGAAGAAATTAGGGAAAATTCATGTAGAAAATCACGAGGAGCTTAAGTATTTAAAGAAGCCATTACAATTTTTTATAGCCCCAGTAATTACAATGCTCAATTATGCTGAAAACTTTAATTTTCAAGATATCTCTATGATAGGCCTGAGCGGGGGGGGATGGACGACTACTTTAACTGCCGCAATGGATACACGAATAAATTATAGCTTTCCGGTAGCTGGAACCTACCCGATGTTTATTAGATATCAAAAACCGTCTAAAAATTATGGGGATTTTGAGCAAACTAATGTTGACCTTTATCAAAAGGTAAATTATCTAGACATGTACATTATGGGGGCCACAGGGAAAAATCGTTACCAGTTTCAAATACTCAACAGATATGACTCATGTTGCTTTGAAGGTGATGATTATAAAAAATACGTGGATTTTATTTCAGAAAAAGTTAGTGAATTTGACAACGGTAAGTTTCTTTTTTATTCTGATACCAGTCATAAAGAGCACAAAATATCCGATGTAGCGTTAGAACAAATAAATGAAGCCTTGCATGATGGAAGTCGCAATTAGTTTAAACAAATATAGCGGTATTTCGTACTTTTTTTAGATTGAGTTTCATGTACTTCAAACAAACAGGTTACTTTAATTTTTTATTAAAACATAATTGGATATAGATTTAAGTATGCAATTTAAATTCGTATGTTTCACAACCGATAATTCCCACACCGCACCTATTAAAATTAATATTTAGTTTATTTTTAACTTAATTTGCATCCGATTTAAACAATCGAGAATATTTAATAATCGTAACACAATCTAAATGTCTTTTGAAAATTTACAATTATCGCCCGATTATAAAATTTTAGTGACAGGAGGTGCTGGTTTTATTGGGTCAAACCTGTGTGAAGCATTGTTGGATAATGGAAATACTGTTGTTTGCCTTGATAATTTCGCAACTGGTAAACGAGAGAATATCGCCCCTTTTCTATCCAATTCAAATTTTAAATTAATCGAAGGGGATATTAGAAATCTACAAATATGTCATGAAGCATGTGAAAACGTAGATTTTGTCCTACATGAAGCAGCTCTCGGTTCTGTTCCTCGATCAATTAATGACCCAATTACAAGTAATGACGTCAATGTTTCAGGATTTTTAAATATGCTGGTCGCAGCTCGTAATTCAAAAGTCAAACGTTTTATATATGCAGCTAGCTCATCAACATATGGTGATTCCAAGTCTATGCCAAAAGTTGAAGATATCATCGGAAAACCTCTTTCCCCATATGCAATTACGAAGTATGTAAATGAACTTTACGCTTCAATCTTTAGCTCTACATATCGATTAGAAACCATTGGTCTCAGGTATTTTAATGTTTTCGGCCAAAGACAGGACCCAAATGGCGCCTATGCCGCAGTAATTCCAAAATTTACAATGCAGCTTATGGATCACGAATCCCCTGTTATCAATGGTGATGGAAGTTTTTCTCGAGATTTTACATACATTGACAATGTGGTGCAGATGAATATAAGAGCTATTCTTGCACAAGGAGAAGCTGCAATTAATACGGTTTACAATGTAGCCTTTGGTGAAAGAACAGATTTAAATGAATTGATAACATTACTAAAATCATATTTAAGTAAATACGATCCGGAAATAGCCAATGTTGATATTACCTACGGGCCTGAAAGAAAAGGAGATGTACCACACTCTTTAGCTTCCATAGAAAAATCTAAAGAATTATTAGGATACGCACCTCAATTTGATATAAAAGAAGGGTTAAAAAATGCCGTTGATTGGTATTGGAACAACCTTAAAAAATAAAAATAATGAAGAATATTAAAATAGCTATTATTGGTTTAGGTTATGTTGGTCTTCCCTTAGCAAGACTTTTCGCCACAAAATACCCTGTTATTGGGTTTGACATCAACCAAGGTAGGGTTAAACAACTTCAATCTGGAACCGATAGCACATTAGAAGTTGCTGACGATGTGTTAAAAGAAGTCCTGAGCGACACCCCAAGTATGAATAAGGGCTTACATTGCTCCTATGACATTGAAACGATTACAGACTGTAATTATTACATCGTTACCGTTCCCACTCCTGTTGACAGTACCAATAGACCCATATTGACTCCTTTGTACAAATCCAGTGAAACCGTTGGGAAAGTTCTTAAAAAAGGAGATACGGTAATATATGAATCCACGGTATACCCAGGTGTCACAGAAGAAGAATGTGTCCCTGTTCTTGAAAAAGTAAGCGGACTAAAGTTTAACAAAGACTTTTTTGTGGGCTATTCCCCAGAAAGAATAAATCCGGGAGATAAAGAACATACCGTTGAAAAAATACTAAAAGTTACCTCAGGTTCTACACCAGAAGTTGGAAGGAAAGTGGATGATTTGTATGCCTCGGTCATTACAGCTGGGACTCATTTGGCTCCAACAATCAAAGTAGCCGAAGCCGCTAAGGTTATTGAAAATTCTCAGCGTGATATAAATATTGCTTTTGTGAATGAGTTAGCGAAAATTTTCAACCTAATGGATATCGATACGGGTGCCGTTCTTGAGGCTGCTGGTACGAAATGGAATTTTCTACCATTCAAGCCCGGTCTTGTTGGAGGTCATTGTATAGGTGTTGATCCTTACTATTTGGCGCAAAAAGCACAGGAGTTCGGTTATCATCCAGAAATTATCTTGGCCGGTAGACGTATGAATGATGGTATGGGAAAATATGTCGCATCGGAAGTCATTAAATTGATGGTACAACGAGAAATAAAAATTAAAGCCTCCAAAATGCTCGTTTTAGGTATCACCTTTAAGGAAAACTGTCCCGATGTACGAAATACAAAGGCCGTGGATGTCATCAGCAATTTAAAAAGTTACGGAGCCGATATTAGCATCTACGATCCATGGGCTTCAAAAAATGAAGTCGAAGAAGAGTATGACATGCAAATAACAAACCAATTACCAAAAGAAAAGTACGACACTATTGTGCTTGCTGTAGCTCATAAAGAATTTTTAGAGATTGACCTAAGAGGTATGTTAAACCCCAATGGAGTTTTATATGACGTAAAAGGCATCTTAGAATGTGAAGTTGAAGGAAGACTTTAAAATCAGATTCTTACAGGTTGATTTTGATCAACCAAATAATGAAAAGAGCAGGACATAGGTCCTGCTCTTTTGTTTTCTCCCCCTCTAGCAATAAATACTGTTGCACCTACTCTTTAAAGTATTTTGCAAAAATTTCCATTTTCATCTATTAAGTCTGCTATTTCTTAATAAAACTTACCGTTCATCGAATTTATCAAAAAGAGATGTGCACTTCATCTATTAAAATGCTATTTCAACAACAATATTTGCCTTTGTGGGTTAGTACTTTTGTAAACAGGATACTACTATAGTATTACCTAAAACAAAAATCAAAATTATGTAATCCAAACTTACTAAGAAAAGGATCCCAAATCCCAAATCTTAACACCTACTTATGAAAATTCTAAATATAAAAGCCATTAATTTGGCCATGCTATTATTTATCCTAATTTTAAGTATTTCTTGCAGCAAGGATACGGACTTACTTGCCGAGTATGTCGTTGCCGACTCCCAAGAAGCCAGGTTGACCGGAAACCTATTTATAAATGACTCCTATGTATTGGCAGGTAAAGATATATTGGTTTTAGATGTATTGGCCAATGATGTAATCACTAATCCAGATAAAGTAAAAATTGTTGATACCTCTCAACCAGAGAATGGCTCCGTCACTATCAATGAAGACAAAACCCTTACATATATACCCGATAGTGTAAATGAAAAACCTGAATCTAATAATGAAGGTAACGTAGAAATAGATCAAGAAAAACCACAAGAGCCAGAACAAACCATAGAAGAAGAAGAAGAAGAAGAAGAAGAAGAAGTGGTCGAAAAATCTTCGGATTCTTTCACCTATACCACGGAAACAGAATTGGAAGATGGCAGCAAAGAAACTAACGAAACTTCAGTTATTATTTCTCAAAACTTTGAAGAACTTAAGGCCTTTCCAACCGCAGAAGGTTTTGGAAAAAATGCTACTGGTGGTCGTGGTGGTTCAGTAATTCATGTGACAAATTTGAACAATAGCGGAGCTGGTAGTTTAAGGGAGGCAATTAAAAGTCACGGCATTAGAACTGTAGTATTTGATGTTGCAGGAACTATTAATATAACCAGTCCATTAAGTATAGGTAGTGTTAATTATGCTGATAATGTTGCTTTAGAAAATGTTACCATAGCAGGAGAAACAGCTCCTAGTCCAGGCATTACAATAACGGGAGCAGGTATTAATATTTACACTTCAAATGTCATATTTAGATATATAACCATAAGGGTCGCTGATGGAGAAAAAGATACGGCTGGAGCTGAAGATTGTTTAAGAGTTAAAAATTGGGGCGTTAGTGGATACGCTTTGAAAGATGTAATTATTGACCATGTAACCCTAACTCATGCTAGTGATGAAAATTTTAATATAGACGGTAAAAACCTAACCTCAAATGTTGAGCGTGTTACGTTTCAGAACAGTATGCTTGGGTTGTCAGACAACGATTATAATATACTTATTGGAAGTTATGTTCACGAATACTCTTTTATAGGAAATTATTTGCACGAGTCAAAAGGTCGTAATCCATATATAGGTTACGGGGTATCTAAGGAAACAGGAGAGTTTATAAACAACATTGTATATGGTGATATGGGAGGGTTAATAGTGTACGGGAATATCTTTGATTTAATTGGGAACATTTATAAGGGGTTTTCATCTTCAAATGCATTCGCATACCCTACAATAACATACGGTGCAAATGCAATAAATAACCCTGATGGAGAAGAAAGTGACGGTGCTTTGTTCGTAGGCGACAATGTATTCATAAACCCGCCCAGCAACGGTTCTTACGCTTCTAATGTAACAACTTACGCAAAGCCGTCCAGAGTTATTGTCAATAGCCTAAAAACATCATGGGAAATTACGCAGTCAAATATAGAAGATAGGGTTTTTGTTGATTCTGGGGGAGTAGGAAATAGTATTCATAGAGAGAGTTTAGACCAGTCGCATATAGACAACTATTTTCAAAATGACGGAAGTTTTACTATTCCGTCCGTACCATCCAAAACAAGCACATCAAGAGGCGCATCCTATGACACCGATAATGACGGTATTGCGGATAGTTGGGAAACCAATATTGATGGGACAGTCGGTATTAAAGACAATAACGGTGACCATGACGGTGACGGATACACAAACTTAGAAGAGTTTCTTCATTTCCTTGCACAAAACTAAAGTCAAAAAAGCCAAACTATTTATGATACCCTTAAATTTATTTTCCGATATCATTAGAAAATTTAGCTTTTCTCGCGTAACTCATTTTTTTTAAACATCTTTGTCAACCAAAGAATTTAAAAAAAATAATAGCGGTTTGATTTAAACAAAAAATGTACTGAATTACATTTTTTAAAGAAAACAATAAATTGGAAAAACATCCAACATCAAATTCAACCATTTTATCACTGCAGACTACCCCCCTACTCTCTGTAATTATTCCTGTATATAATGCTGCCGGGTATTTAAATCGCTGCATAGAAAGCGTAATCAAACAAAGCTATGCTAACTTAGAAATCATTCTTATTGATGACGGGTCAACAGATGATAGTTGGAATATCTGTAATGTTTATAAAAAAAAAGATAATAGAATTCTAATTAAACAGCAATCGAATGCTGGATCAAGTGTGGCTAGAAATACGGGGTTAAGAATAGCTACTGGTGACTTTATAGCTTTTGTTGATAGTGATGATTATATAAATTATGAAATGTTTCATAATATGATATCATTTGCTCTTGAAAATAATTTAGAGGTTGTAGAATGTGATTTGGTAAAATCAAATAGTATAAAAAACTCATCTGTTAAGCACAAATATTCATTTATAGAAACGCAAGAAAATGCAGTTGAACGATTACTTAGGGAAAAAAATTGGTCCGTTTGGAGAAGAATATATAAATATAATGTAATTTCCGAATTAAAATTCATTCCCGGAAAAATCCATCAAGATGTTTTTTTTACTTTAGATGTTTTGAATAAAATAGAAAAGCAAGGTTACGTCGCAGAACAACTATACATTTATAACACTGAAAATGAAAGTATAACAAGAAGCGCCTATAATATGAAAAAATTAGATGCAAAAGACGCTCCTTATTATGTTTTCAACAATACTCAACAATACAATCTAACAATACGTACTTTAGCCAGTACGTATCTAATAAGAACACTTTTAAGTCATTATGACCGTCTATTTTTTAACAGTCATTTAGATCAAAGCTATACTTATAGAAAGGAAATAAAAAAAGAAATTGTTAAACAATTAGACTTTGACTACAACAACAATTCTCTCTTCGCTACCTTAGCTAAACTTTCTCCGTTTTGGCTATATAAGATTATTTTAAACTTAAATGAATTCCGAATAAAAATAAGATTAATGTTGTTAAAACTGTAATGTCAAGACTCAAGAACACAATTCAAAACGCTAAAGTCAGCGTCTTTTTTCACGTAATTTTTATTTTCACCCAGTTTTTCGCTCGCAAAATTTTTCTTGATAATCTAGGCGACGATTTTATAGGCCTAACCTCTACTCTGCAGAGTTTTCTAAGTTTCTTAAACTTAGCTGAGTTAGGTATAGGTACGGCTATAGGATTCACCCTGTACAAGCCTATATTCGATAAAAATTATGTTGAAATAAACCATATAATTAGGTTTTTCGGCAATGTTTATAAAAAAATAGGACTTGCTATCATTGGGCTTTCTCTAATACTTTCGGGCTTTTTTCCCTTAATTTTTGAAAACACTAACATTTCGCTGCCACTTATTTATTATGCTTTCTTTACTTTTTTAACAAGTTCTCTATTAGGCTATTTTTTTAACTATCATATGTTATTGTTTCAGGCTGACCAAAAAGAATATATGGTAGCCAAATACCTTCAAACGTATAACATTTTGAAAATAGTACTTCAAATTATTTTTGTTTTCTATTTTCAAAGTTTTATCGCCTGGATTACACTTGAACTTATCAGCTCAGTTCTATTTACAATATCACTTCGTAAAAAGACCAATTCACAATACCCTTGGTTAAAACTATCTTTTAGTAAAGAAGAAACAAAAAACGAATTCAAATCTTATCCCCAACTAATAAAAAAGATAAAACAAATCAGTCTCCATAAAATAGGGACATTTGTATCTAATGGTACAGATAACATTCTAATATTTTCATTTATTAATGTAGAAACAGTAGCTTTTTTTGGTAATTATCAATTGATAATATTAAACTTCGCTACTCTGCTCAATAAAATGTTTTCAGGAACCAATGCCAGTGTAGGTAACCTTGTTGCCGAGCATAATCAAGCTTCCATTAAACAAGTCTTTTGGGAACTGATGTCTTTCCGATTTTTCATTGCTGGAATTGTCGGAATTGGTATCATTACGTTAGTAGACCCTTTCATCGTACTTTGGTTGGGTGAAAAATATATTCTCTCTGATTCAACCGTAGCTCTTTTCGCTATTAATTTTTTTATGTTACAGATCCGACAACCAGTAGACGTTTTTAAACAAGCATATGGTCTTTATTCGGATACTTGGGCTCCTATTGCCCAAAGTGTGATAAACCTTTCCGTTTCCGTCCTTTTAGTAACTAAATTCGGTCTAACGGGAATTCTTCTTGGCACAACTTGTAGTCTTGTGTTAATTATTATGCTGTGGCGCCCTTTTTTCCTTTTTACCAAAGCTTTTCACCTTCCCTTTTACCATTACATTATTGGTTTCCTAAAATTAAGTCTAACCTTTATTCCTGTATATATTGGCACGAGCTTTATCATAAATAATTTTTTGAAATCAGACATAAACAATTATTATGACTTTATCACCTTTGCGATATTTGTCTCTATAATTACGATTGGTTTTTATGGTGGCTTATTATATCTAACAGATCGATATTTTCGTGATTTAATTAAACGTTTAATAAATGGTGTCAAAAAAAGATAAGTTTTTTTAAATCCGGTTCACCAATGAATCCTCCTTTTTAAATTTCAACCTACGAATTGGAAATTGAACCGATATCTAGCGTTAGCTGTATTAAATAATGTATTTTCGTGGTTTTCAAACTCTTCATGACAAGTTGAGTAATTTTTTAAAAACTTCGTTATATAAACTCGCAAACTATGTTCAGCATACTTACTCCTACTCATAACAGAGCAGACGTAATAGATAGAGTATACACATCATTAAAAAACCAAACGTGCCAAGATTTTGAATGGATAATAATTGATGATGCAGGAACGGACAATACTTCAGAAGTTGTTAGACAATGGCAAGAAGATGAGAATGATTTTAGAATCGTATATCATAAGCTCCCTAATAATGTGGGCAAGGCTCCGGTAGTGAATTTTGGCATAGATAAATGCACTCATCCAATTACTATTATTGCTGATGATGATGATACATTTACAACAACTATGTTGGAAGATTTAAAATCTATATGGGATACCATAGACAAAACAGAAAACGGACAACAAATTGGAGCTGTATGGACTCTGGTCCAAGATGAAAAGGGAAATATAATTGGTGAAAAATTTCCATCTAACTTTTGGCAAGTAAACTTTAAGGAAAGAGTTTTAGATAGAAATGGGCCGCCATTGGGTGAAAAATGGCATAGTTGGCGTACCTCCGTCCTTCAAGAGTATAAAAAATTTACAAATCCCAATTCTAGAGTGAACCCTAGTGTTTCATGGAATAGAATTAATAAGGATTTTGATTTCCTATGTGTAAATATGGTACATCGCACTTATTGTTTATCTGAAGACGGTTATATACTTCAAAAAAAAACACGCTTAAAAGTAGAAAAAAGACATTATTATTCTTCTTTTTATGAGTTGGAAAAAGTGCCTTTTTTCAAAATACTAAATAAAAAATACTATCGTAAAGTTGGCTTTACTTATATCAAAGCATTTTATTTTTACAGAGATAATCAAACACGTTTAAGCACGAGTAAGCTTCTTGCTTGTATGATTGCTTTCTGTATAGAATTACCGAAAAAGTTCATTTCAGCCATAAAATCATAATAAAGGATAAATTTGCAATATAAATTTAGTTCAATGGAACGAAAAAAAATTGCTTTTGTAATTTACAGTTTAGAGTCTGGTGGTGCCGAAAGAGTTATTACCGAATTAGCAAATAATCTAATACTGGATTATGATGTTTATATAATAACTTTGGTTAAAACCAATCCATTTTATGAATTAAACCCTAGAATAACATTGCGGTATTGCTCTGACGTTATTAAGAATGATACTACACCTATTAAATCTATTTATGATGGGTTGAATAGGGTTAGAACATTATCCAAAATTCTAAAGGAAAATAAAATTCAACTGGTTATTAGTTTTATGACATCTTCTAACATTTACTCCATCTGGGCCTCTAAATTATCTCGAATTCCTTGTATAGTAAGTGAAAGAGCAAATCATGACATATACAAATTACCTAAACTACTTGAAGTAACCAGAGATATTAGTTACAGATTTTGCAAATATCTAGTGGTTCAAACTGAAGCTAACAAAATTTTTTACTCGAAAAAACTAAGTCCCTCTAAAATAATTGTAATTCCTAATCCTATAGCTGAAGCTCTTTCCTTCAAAAGGAATAAAGAACCAGACCGTTTAAAAAACATAATTTTAAATGTAGGCAGCTTCAAGAAAGGAAAAGCACAAGAACTCTTAATACAGGCTTTTTCTAAGATTAAAAACGAAGATTGGCAAGTTGTTTTTGTAGGTGATGGCCCTACTAAAAAGAAAAACATTGATCTCACAAAAAAACTGGGGCTTGAGAAAAAAATAAACTTTGTTGGAAAACAGCAAGTGATATATAAATATTATAACCAAGCAAAATTATTTGTATTTACATCTGAGCATGAAGGCTTCCCAAATGCCTTACTGGAAGCTTTATATTTTGGAATTCCTACCATTTCTACAAACTGTAAACATGGTCCCACTGATTTAATTAAAGATAAAGAAAATGGGTTTTTAATTCCTGTTGGAAATCAAAATGTATTACAAAAAAAAATGTCTCAATTGATGAATGATATAGTTTTGCAAAATAAGTTCTCTGAAAATGCCATGAAGTCGACAGAGAAATATAAAATTACATCCATTGTTAAATTATGGGAAAATTATATTACTAAACTAGTCTAAAATCTTATGACAAGAGAGTTGATTAACCCAAATGAATTACTAAAACATACCATTTTAGCACTTATCGTACTTAATATTCCTGGGTTTGTTCTTACTTATATGAATCCAGTTTTGTCATCAGTACTTAGCTATTTATCATTCGGGCTTCTTATCGTTTTTTATTTTATGAATAAACGTACAGGATTTAACCCCTGGTTTATTGTTATTGGATTATTATACTTTGTAATTTCTAGTTTATCCGGACAATCTTATATGCCCCCACTACAAGTTCATTTAATAATTTGGATAAAATATTTCATTATTATTATATGCGGACATGAAGTGGCGCAAAGAACATCTTCTAAAGAACTTTTTATTTTTCTGTTAATTGGAGCACTAAGCATTATTTTTCAAATCTTTCTGTTTAACAATCCGTTAAAAGATTATGGTAGATATAGTGGTTTCTTTTTAAACCCAAATTCAGGAGGCTTTATATGTATATTAGGATACGGATTAAGTTATACATTAAAAAATCCTAAATTTAAATTAATAGCACAATGGATAATTACATTAATGGGGCTATTGACCTTTTCAAGAACGTTCATTCTATTGTGGATTATGATAAATTTAATATCAATTAGAATCTCTATTAAGAATGCAAACAAACTGGCTTTAGGCTTTGGATTAGTTCTTGTTTTGGTTACATACAACTCATTTTTACCAGTCCAAAATAAGAGACTAACTCAACTAGCGGGTACTTTGAGTGGTGATTCGAATGCGGCTAACGATCTGAATGAAGGATCACGTTTTGAAACGTGGGAAACCTTCTACAGTTTCATTCTTGATAAACCTATCTTCGGTAATGGTTTTGAATCTTTTGGAGGAGGTGGTGTTGGAGGTTTTTTAGGAGTACATAATTCATATTTGAAGATATTAGGAGAAGCAGGTATCATACCATTTTTTTTGTTGATATTATTTTTTATAGTAATAACAAAAAAAAGCCTTAAGCATTTTTTTGTAAATCCTAGCTTACTTTTTATGTCTATTGCGTTGGCAAGCGTATTAATGACTAACCACGGTTTTTTTACTAGTTCGTATTTACTATTTATAGCATTGTGGATTTTTTCTGCCTTAAGCAAAGCTGACGAAAAATTATTAGGCAGTCAATATTCCGAAAAGACTTAAAACTAGAGAAAAATAAAATTGTAACACCTTAAACCGTTTTGTATATTTTAGCATTAACTAAGTTGGTGTTAATTTATATTAACTAACACTTCAATACAATAGAAACATCTAATGATGGTTATCTAAGTTTAGAACTAGTTTCAAAATACCTAATCAGAATAAACAAATAAAAATCTAACTCCAAATATAGTAGGCATATTGAAATCTATATTTAAAACCATTATCCAAACTCTTAGACAACCTATTCAACAAAATTATAATGTGCGGAATCTACGGAACTACAATAGCTTATAGCGAAGATCAAGTTAAACAAAAATTAGAAATTACTTCTTTTAGAGGTCCTGATGAAACAGGTTGGGAAATTTATAAAAATGAAGGGTCCAAAATCACTTTTGGGCACAATCGATTATCTATAATTGATTTAGACCCGAGGTCTAACCAACCAATGAACTACAATAGTGATATTCATATTGTTTTTAATGGTGAAATCTATAATTTCAAAGCTTTAAAAAATCAACTAAAGAACAAAGGATATTCTTTCAAAACAGAAAGTGATACAGAAGTCATTTGTGCATCATATCTCGAATATGGAATGGATTGTGCCAATCACTTTAATGGTATGTTTGCTTTTGTAATTTATGACGCTAATAAAAACATTCTTTACGGAGCTAAAGATAGATTAGGACAAAAACCTTTTTATTATTACTTAAATGGCAATCAATTTGAATTTGCTAGTCAAATATCTTCGATTAAATTGTTTAATAACAATCTTTCAATTTCAGAAAAATCAATACAAGAATATTTGACATGGAATTCTATTCCTTCTCCTAACTCAATTTTTAATGAAGTTAAAAAGTTAGAAGATGGCCATTGGTTTATTTATAACCTGGCTAATTCCGACTTTAAAACTCACCAATACTGGGATATTGATTGTTCCAATAACACTATTTACAAAAAAAGTTATAAAGAAGCCACTGAAGAATTAGAAGAACTGCTAACTGATGCTGTAAAAACTCGTTTGGTCGCAGACGTACCTGTAGGTATTTTTTTGTCAGGAGGAGTTGACTCATCACTAATTGCCGCTTTGGCTGCAAAAAATAATTCCGAAAAGATTAAGACTTTTTCGGTCAAATTTAATGAGGAAGGGTTTGACGAAAGTTCTTATGCTAAAAAGGTTGCAAACCATTTAAATACCGACCATTATATTATTGAATGTGACTATAATGAAGGTATTGATCTTATTCAAAATTTTTGTAGTTATTACGATGAACCATTTGCCGATTCTTCTGCTATTCCATCCATGCTTCTTGCAAAACATACCAAAAAGAAGGTAACTGTTGCCCTTTCGGGAGATGGAGGAGATGAGAGCTTTTTAGGATATCGGCGATATAATTGGGTCAAATCAAAACAAACAACCTATCAAATACCTTATTTTATAAGGAACGTTTTGAGCTCACTGCTTCAAAATATTCCTTATAAAAATAATCGTTTTAAAAATTTGTCAGGCTTTCTGAAATTGAAAAATATAGAGGAAGCTTATTTAAAATCTATAACGAGTCCAGATGTCTCATGGTTGGAACGGACTTATGAAACAGATAAGGTTGCAGAATTGAAATATCTTTTCCATAATAAAAAGAACATCTATGAGAGAATTTCAGATTTTGATATTAAAACTTACCTATCTTGGGATATCAACACAAAAGTAGACAGAGCAAGCATGGCCTATTCACTGGAAGCTAGATCACCCTTGCTAGATTATAGAGTTGTTGAGTTCGCTGAATCGTTACCTTCTGATTTTAAATTTAATGGCCACAATCAAAAAAGAATTTTAAAAGATATACTTTATTCACATGTTCCTAAACAATATTTTGATCGACCAAAATCTGGATTCAGTATGCCTCTGGGCATTTGGTTTAGAAACGAATTAAAAGATTATGTACAATCTGAATTAAGCCTAGATAACCTAAAATCTATACCTGGTATAAAACCGCTCGAAGTCCAAAAATTAATAAAGCAACATATGAACAATGATTATAGTCATCATACTATGATATGGAAACTTTTAATATTAAGACAATGGTTGTCAAAAAATGCCTCTGGCCTATCAATACAATAGCAACTGACTAACTATAAAAGTTAATATCATTGTGTAATTTAATAGCGTATCCAGTATGATGGGAGAAATCTATATTCCTGTAAATTTCCTATATTAGAATGAATCAGCAAGCCCTAACCAATCGTTATTATGAGAAAAAAGATTGACTACCTACACCGTCATACAATTTTGGGGTATTATTTAATTCAACCCATATATTTCCTGTTTGGTCTTTTAACCAAATTCATGCCTGATAAGAATTACATAAAATTGAAATTCAAATGGCATATGGGATACCCCCTAAACCTTAAAAACCCGGAAACACTAAATGAAAAAATAAACTGGTTGAAATTACATGATAGGACACCTCTTCACACCATGTGTTCAGATAAGTACAAAGTAAGGGAATATGTCATTGGAAAAATCGGAAATGAATATCTTGTACCCCTTTTTCTCGAAACATTTGATCCATACGAAATTAAACCAGAAAACATCCCCGAAACACCCTGTATAATTAAGGCTAACCACGACAGTAGTGGAGGGATATTTGTATACAACAAAAGTAAAGTAAACTGGATTGAAGCCAGAAAAAACCTAAAAAAGCGCTTAAAACAAAGCTACTACTGGAGCTCTAGGGAATGGCAATATAAAAATATTGAACCCAGAATTATTGTAGAAAAACTACTTCAAGATAAAAATGGCAACATTCCATTCGACTACAAGGTGCATTGCTTCAATGGTAAAGTTAGAATGGTATCGGTTGATGCTGGACGAGATACTGATGAACATCACAGAAATTGGTATTCCCAAAATTGGACTAGAGAACCCTACAAATGGTCCTCTCACAAAGGGACGAAATATACCGACCCAAGCGATACAGATATCGAAAAGCCCAAAACCTTTGATTTGATGAAAAAACTATCGGAAAAGCTAGCACAGCCCTTTTGCTACGCAAGGGTTGACTGGTACGATGTTGACGGACAGCTTTTTTTTGGAGAAATCACTTTTCACCATGACGGAGGTTACCTCCCTATAAAACCAGAAATTTGGGATAAAAAGTTAGGTCAATTATTAAATATAGAAACCGTTGAAAAAAAATAAAATCAAAACTATTTTTATTATCCCTAATTTAATGCCGGGCGGAGCTGAAAGGGTCATGTCTTTTTTAGCAAAAAATCTAAATTCCTCAAGTTTCGAAACTACACTTCTTGTTTTAGGTCATGAGGCAAATACCGCTTATGACATAAAGGGTGCTAATGTTGTCTTTTTAAATAAGACAAGGGTTCTTACTGCTATTCCAAACTTAATTTTACATCTGTTAAAAGAAAAACCGCAAATCATTATGAGTTCTATTGATCATCTTAACGTATCAATGGGCATGATTTCCCCTATCTTTCCTAAAATCGTCTTTATCGGTCGTCAAGCCAGTGTTAGCAAGGCCAGTTCAGATTATCAAGCAAAAAGTACCAATACGTTTTTCAGTATCTTAAGAAAGTGGGCTTTACGAAAATTGAATTATATCGTTTGCCAATCTTATGATATGTATTTGGATTGTAAACAAGAATACCAAATACCAGAAAATAAACTCAAAATAATTCACAACCCCATCACAGAAAATTTTAGTGTAAAACATAATGAGCCTATAGACAAGAATCGAGTCACTCAGTTCATCACAGTAGGAAGACTCGCTATTATTAAAGGTCATTTGAGAATACTTAACGTACTCTCAAATATTAAATATCCATTCGTTTACACCATTATTGGAAGCGGCCCCGAAAAAGATTCGATTAAAAATTCTGTTGATGCACTGAACTTAACCAGTAAGGTGAAATTTGTGGATTTCACAAATGATGTCGAACGATATCTTCGGGAAAGTGATTTTTATCTTCAGGGTTCTTTTGCAGAAGGTTTTCCGAATGCTTTACTTGAAAGTTGTGCCGTAGGTACTCCCGTTATTGTATTTGACGCTCCTGGGGGTACTCGAGAAATAGTCGAAGACGGCGTAAACGGCTTTATTGCAAAGAATGAGAAGGAATATTTTCAACACCTCAACAATCTAGAGCATTTTAATCCTAAAACCGTTTCCAATTCCGTTTACTCTAAGTTCGATAAAAGTATAATCTTGGAAGATTACAAGTCCTTTTTTCTAAGTATCACCAAATCAAAATAAATTGAAAGTTTTAATCCATCCTCCATCACTATATCTCTAGCACTTTAGATCTCATCCTTTTGAAATCTATCGGCCTATAATTGAAAAAACATTACAAATGACAATAGCCCTCTTTATATACTCTTTAGCTGGCGGTGGCGCTGAACGTGTAGTCTCATACCTTTTGCCTTATTTAAAAAGTAATGGACACACCGTACATTTAGTGTTAATGAACAACACGATCAGTTATGATGTTCCTGAAGACATTCCCGTTCATTATATAGAAAAATCACAGGCCAATGAAAACGGTATTTTCAAACTAGTTAAACTTCCATATTTGGCATACAAGTATGCTCGACTCTCTAAAAAACTAAAACTCACGCACTCCTTCAGCTTATTGTCTAGACCCAATTACGTAAATGTTTTAATGCGGTATATGAACAAAAGACCGCCGAAAATTATTGTTAGCGAGCGTAATTATGCAAGTATGCAGTATGGCTATGGTGATGCGCAATCAAAAATTAATAACATATTGGTTAAAAAGCTCTATCCAAAAGCCGATTTTGTTATTGGAAACTCAGAGGCTAACGTCAAGGATTTGATTGATAATTACAATATTAAACCAGAATTAACTGGGGTCATACAAAACCCCATAGATATTGACAAAATTGACAACATAGAACAAAAAGAAAACTTTTTTGACCCTGCCTATTTTAATATGATTACGGTGGGAAGAATGGAAGTTGTTAAAAATCATAAGCTTTTGCTAGAAGCTATTGAAAAAGTTCCTAAGGTAAGATTGTATCTATTGGGGCGTGGTCATCTTCAAACAGAATTAAAACAACTTGTTGTCGATTTAAACCTCGAAGACCGCGTATTCTTCCTTGGTTTTGACAATAACCCTTATCAATACTTAAAAGCAGCCGATTTATTCGTTTTCGGCTCCAATCATGAAGGATTTCCCAATGTATTGTTAGAGGCCATGTGCTGTGGGTTACCTATCTTGACCACAAATTGCAAGTCAGGCCCTAGCGAAATAATGAAACTGGATGAGCCTCATGAAACTGAAATTATGCAAACATCTTACGGAATTTTAACGCCTGTGGGCAATGTAGACTTAATGGCCAAAGGAATGACTTATTTTTTAGAAAATCCTGAGTATTTAAAAAGTTGTAAAACACATGTTCTTGAGCGCATAAAGGACTTTAGTAAGGAAGGAATCCTAAAATCTTATGAACTAGCTTTATCCAAAGTTATTTGGTGCAAACACCTTAATAGATAATGAAAAGAAAACTTTTTAGAATTGCCGCGGCCCCTGGCTCTCTTGCCGTGCTTTTAAAGGGCCAGTTGCGTTTCATGAACGAGCATTATGAGGTGAGCGCAATAGCTTCCGAAGGTGAGCAACACCAAACTATTAGGGAAACTGAAGGTATTAACACTATAGTGGTAAATATTGACAGGAGGATTAATATTCTAGCCGACTTCAAATCACTTTACAAATTATACACCCTTTTTAGAAAAGAAAAACCGTTTATTATTCATTCCATCACTCCCAAGGCTGGACTTTTAAGTACGGTTGCTGGATATTTGGCAGGAGTACCCAATAGATTACACACTTTTACAGGACTAGTGTTTCCCACTCAAACTGGAATGATGAAAAAGATGTTGATTTTTTTCGATAGAATAATCTGTTATTGTGCTACCAATATTTATCCCGAAGGCCAAGGTGTGAAGAATGATCTTATAAAATATAAAATCACCAAAAAACCTTTACAAATTATAGGACATGGCAATGTAAATGGAATTGACCTTTCTCATTTTGACCCCGAAATCTACCCCAAAAATAAGCAAAACGAAATACGGGAAAGCTTGAATATTCAACAGCCAGATTTTGTTTGGACTTTTGTAGGCCGTATTGGTTTCGATAAAGGTATAGAAGAAATGATTAACTCATTTACTAAAATACAAAAGCATTCTAAAAATTCTAAACTGTTACTTGTAGGGCCCTATGAAAAAGATATGGACCCATTGCCTTTTTCGATAGAAAAAGAAATTGAAGAAAATGATTCCATAATATCCGCCGGTTGGCAGCAAGATGTTAGACCCTATTTTGCTATCTCGAATATTTTTGTTTTCCCTAGCTATCGAGAAGGCTTTCCCAACGTTCTGTTACAAGCAGGTGCCATGGGTATTTACAGCATTGTTACCAATATAAATGGCTCCAATGAAATAATTGAAAATGGAGTAAACGGCACCATAATCCCTGTAAGGGATAGTAATGCATTAACAGAAGCCATGTTAAACTGTTTGGAGAATACGTCAAAACATGAAAATCACAATAAAGAATACAGGCAGCTAATTGCTAAAAAATATAATCAAGAGTATGTTTGGTCCGAACAATTAAAAGAATATCAACTCCTTGACTAATTAACATTCATCCAATTATACTAAAAAATGACAGCTAGTTAGCTAGATACTAAAAGTAATATAGGTTTCTACTTAAAACCAACATCTAGACCTATCACTAGTTGTATTTTAACAAAAAACCAAGTACTTGGTCTATATCCAAAATTAGTCGGTATTTTTATAGTTATTTTGCGACAGCAATTAGATTTGTTTTATGATTTACCGATACTTTTTTAAAAGATTGATTGATTTTATAATGGCATTGTCAATTTTAGCATTGACCTCGCCCATTATATTGCTTGTCATTGTCTTTTTAGGAGTTGCAAATCATGGTAGTATATTTTTTATTCAAAAACGCCCAGGAAAAAGAGGCCGAATATTTAAAATACTAAAGTTCAAAACCATGAACGATAAAAAAGATGCTTCCGGCAATCTTCTACCCGATGAAGTTAGGCTTACTCCTGCAGGAAAATTTGTTAGAAAAACGTCGCTTGATGAATTACCTCAATTGATAAATGTATTGAAAGGAGATATGAGCTTAATTGGACCTCGTCCTTTATTAGTTTCTTATCTACCTCTATACAATGAATATCAAAAAAGGCGGCATGAAGTCAAACCTGGCATAACGGGATGGGCACAAGTAAATGGCAGAAATGCTATTTCTTGGGGTAAAAAATTTGACTATGACGTCTGGTACGTGGATCATCTAACCTTTTTACTGGACATAAAAATACTCGTATTGACCGTATTGAAAGTGATTAAAAGTGATGGTATTTCCTCCGATACAAGCGCTACCATGGAATTATTTACAGGAACAGGAAATAGCAAATTATGCGATTAAGTATCATTATACCATGTTATAACATGGAGTTGTACCTACAGGAATGTGTTGATAGTCTTTTACTTCAAAACCTGGACAGCTCAGAATATGAGGTGATTATTGTGAATGATGAATCTAAAGACGGAACATTACAAATCGCTCAGGATTACGAAACAAAATATCCGCAAATTAAAGTAGTAGACAAAAAAAATGGAGGTGTAGGAGCTGCAAGAAATTCAGGATATGACCTTGCCACAGGTAAATATGTCTATTTTTTGGATCCAGATGATTACGTTGCTCAAAACACCCTTCCCAAATTACTGGATGTTTGTTCAGGTAATGATTTGGATATTTTGACTTTCGTCAGCAAATCAGTAGTAAGCAAACCTTATCCCTATTCTAACAACATAGATTCTTTAGATATCAATAATGAAATAGAGATTAAAGATGGTATCACATATATTGCTGACAAAAAACATAAAAATGAAATTTGGTGGTATTTGATTAAACGCGATTTTATCAAAAACACTGGTATTCGGTTTATAGAAGGCAAGTGGATGGAAGATGCTATACTTACTTCAGAGTTGTTCTGCCAAGCTAAAAGAATAGCACATACTACTTTAGACGTACATAGGTACCGTATTTTGCCCACCTCGGCAATGCGGAATAAAAGTCCCGAGCATTATAATAAAGTGATTTATGACAATGCTAATGCAGCACATGTATTTGCTAAGCTAATAGCAACGATTCCAAGTAATCACCCTAACGCAGCGGCTTGCATCAAACGTTTAAAAACAAGACAACAATCTTTTGTCTTTTTTCTTATGGTACGTTTAATGAAGTCAGATATCTCAGTTTCCGAAATTCCGGCCATGTTATCAGACTTTGAAAAAATAGACGCTTATCCATTAAAGAAATTTATTGGAGAAGATTATCATGGAATAGGCTATTCCTGCCTGGTTTTCGTATTTAACAGAAAACCTTTGATCAATCCATTCATAAAGATGTTCCGATCTTTTTATACTTTAACACAATGAATATCCTCATATCTTCTGCCGGTAGACGTGTCTCTCTTGTTAGGGCATTTCAAAAGGAACTTAAAAAAATATATCCTAATGCAAAAGTTTATGCCTCAGATGCAGATCCAACACTTTCTGGCGCATGCCAAATAGCCGATGGTTATTTTAAAGTACCCTTTGTTACTCATCCTGATTACTTTGATGTGTTAATCGAAGAGTGTAAAAATCGTAATATAGGATTACTCATTCCGACGATTGATACGGAACTATTGCCTTTAGCGCAAAATAGATTGCTTTTAGAAAAGAACGGAATTACCCCCGTTGTAGCTTCTACTGATTTTGTTGGTAAATGCAGAGATAAAAGACAAATTCATAATTTTTTTGAAGAGCATAATGTTGCCGTCGCAAAAGAATTTACGAAAGACGACTACACTTTACCCCTATTCATTAAACCTATTGATGGTAGCAGAAGTGTTGACACGTATCTAATAAAAGAGCAAAAAGACCTAACAGATTATCACTTTGAAAATGACAAGCTCATGTTCTTGGAGTATCTTGACCATGATGTTTATGAGGAATTCACATGCGATTTGTATTATGGGAAAGACAACAAACTTAAATGTGTTGTTCCTCGTATGAGAATTGAAGTTAGAGATGGTGAGGTTTATAAAGCTCTGACCGTAAAGAATCTTTTGGTTGATTATATCAAAGAAAACCTAGCTAGCGTTAGTGGCGCAGTAGGATGTCTGACCGCTCAATTTTTTGTACACAGCACAGAAGATAAAGTAAGAGCTATTGAAATTAACCCTAGGTTTGGTGGAGGTTACCCCCTATCCTACTTGTCCGGAGCCAATTATCCAAAATGGATTATAGAAGAGTTCACACAAGGTAAACAGATTGAAGAAAATTTTGATTGCTGGGAAAAAGACTTACTTATGATCAGGTATGACGATGAAATTTTGGTGCATGGATATAAAGGTTGATGAAAAATCAGTCATCGTTTTTGATTTAGACGACACACTCTATAATGAAATTGACTACCTCAGGTCTGCTTATTCGGCTATAGCCAAGGAGCTAAATCCAGAGCAATGGGAGAATCTTTTTGCTCAAATGTTTTCTATGTACCGAAACAAAGAAAATGTATTTGAGTATTTAACCACCACCTTTAAGATAGACAAAAAAGTTTTATTAAGTCTTTATAGGAATCATAATCCAATTATAAACACATTTAAAGGTGTTCTTCCTCTCCTAAAATCAATAAAAGAGAAGAAAGGCAAGCTTGCTATTATTACAGATGGTAGAAGTAAAACTCAAAGAGCAAAACTAAAAGCGTTAGGTATTGAAGAGTTCTTTGATAAAATTATAATTTCCGAAGAGTTAGGTACAGAAAAACCGAATAGGAAAAATTACCTAGCGATAGAACAAATTTTCAAGAACCATAATTACTGCTATGTTGCAGATAATGTAAGGAAGGATTTTATTACTCCAAATATTCTCGGCTGGAACAGTATAGGGTTGATTGACAACGGACTAAACATTCATAATGATTCGTTTCTTTATTTTACTGAAACGAACCTTCCTAAGGTTTTTGTAAAAAATATTAAAGACATTAATGTCCGTTAGAATAGCGGTTATTTTTTTATTGATAGTAGCAAAAAGTTGACAACCTTTCTTTTGTTAATCTTTGCTAAAGCAGTAAATTTGCTATTTCAAATAGTTATTCTAATTCATTGTACACAAATACTTTAATAAGTATTTAATTTAACTGATTTTTAATTAATTCTTAATCAAATGGCTTTTAAGACAAGTTATTTGCTGACTATTGAAATTAGGAATGTCCATTACGGATAAGGTTCGTTTTTTAAATCACATTTAAGTCAAACCCGAACCAAAACCTATGAGGCAGGCTTCATTGTCTCCTCAACCATTTAGTCAATTTAAATGATTGAAATCATAACGGAAAGAAGTGAGTGGAACAACATCATAAAAACCGTTGACCACTGTGACTTCTACCATACTTACCACTATCACTATCTTTCAAAAAGGGAAGAAGAGACCCCTATACTTATACATTACGAGGAAGAAGGCGCAAGTATTATACTACCTTTAATGCTACGCGAAATTGAGGGTACCAGTTATAAAGACGTCACCTCGGTTTATGGCTATGCGGGCCCTTTATGTAGTACTAAGAGTCTTAATTTTGAAAATACAAATTTTAAAAATGAACTGAAAAAGCTTTTTTTAGAGCAAAAGGTAGTATCCGTTTTTTCTAGACTTCACCCTTATATAGATCATCAAGAAGAAATTCTTGCCAAGATTGGTGATATTTCCAGTCCTGGCGAAGTGGTCTATATAGATCTTACTTTACCTCTAGATATACAGCGCCAACAGTACAGCAGCCGTTTAAAAACCTATATTAACAAATCACGGAAGGTTTGCTCCGTTAGAAAAGGCACTTCAGAAGAAGATATTCGCACTTTTATAGAAATCTATTACGAGAATATGCGTAGGGTAAGTGCAGATGAAAGTTATTTTTTTGATGATCGTTATTTCTACCAGTTCATGCTCAGCTCATTCTTTAAGACCGAACTTTTACTGTGTGTTATAGATGAAACTAAGGAGGTAATAGGTGGCGCCATGTTTATTAAAATGGATGACATTGTACAATACCATTTGTCCGGTTATAAAGAAGAGTATTTAGATCTCAATGCTATTAAACTAATCATTGATACAATGCGAATTGACGCAAGCGAAGAAGGTTACAAATACTTTAATTTAGGTGGAGGAAAAGGCGTTAAAAGCGATTCCCTATTTGCATTTAAATCTACTTTCTCAAAAAATCATAGACCTGCCAAATTTTGGAAGTATATTGTCAATCCAAAAGTATATAAAGAGCTTACTAAAAAACAAAAGGAACATTTATCTGACATTACGAATGATGGCGAAAGCAACTTTTTCCCGGCTTACCGCCAAATACCCAAACCTCATTAATTTTAATTTCTTTTGGTAAAGAATAATCCATTTCTATCCGATACTTACACCTCTATTTGGTCAAAGCATTTTGACCAAGGAAGAAAGGCCCTGAAGTTAGACTTCCTTAAAAATATTGGCTTTTACAAACATACAAGTTTACCGCTTCATGTTAATTTAGGAAAAACCCTTACCAAGGGTATGAACTATAGTCTAGCCCCTAAAAATTCAGAAGACTATAAAAAAAAGGTGTTTCTAATTTATGATGTACCCAGGTATTTCAATATAAATTCGTTCACACCTTCTGGTTCAACATTAAAAATACACAAATCAAAGCAGTATCCAGGCTTTGGAATAGAACTAGGCCAATACAATAACTTTAATGAGTACATGCTCTCTACATTTAGCAAAAGTAGTAGGTACAAATTAAATAAGTATAAAAAACGATTTGAAGCTTGTTTTGAAGTATCGTACAAGATGTATAGTGGTGAAATCTCAAAAGATGAATACGACGCAGTTTTTGATTCTTTCAAAAAACTGCTCACTAAACGTTTTGATGACAAGCAAATAACCAACAACAATCTAGACCCTAAGGAATGGCAATTTTATTATGATGTTGCCTATCCTTTGATACTCGAGAACAAAGCTTCTTTATTCGTAATTTATGATGGTAGTACACCAATTGGGGTTACACTAAATTATCATTCAGAAAACATTCTTTTTGATGCTATTACCGTTTTTGATATAGATTATGCCAAATTTCATTTGGGCTCTGTTACCATTATGAAACTCATTGAGTATTGCATATCCGAAAAAATAGATTTTTTTGATTTTTCAAAAGGATACTTTGATTATAAAACAAGGTGGTCTAATAAAACCTATGACTTTGAATATCACATTTTATATGATTCCGCTTCGTTTAAAGCTAAAACATTGGCTATAGGTTTGAAATCCTTTTTTGATTTTAAACAAAAACTACGCGATAAAAATGTAAATGAAAGATTGCATCGTCTTACTTATAAACTTAAGAATCGTAAAACTGAAACTCCCACTTTAGAAACCCAATTTAAATTTGAGGATATCTCTTCAGAGTCTATTCCAAAAGGACTTACTGAAATCGATTTAAACTTATCCGAAAATCATAAAATAAAGACCTTAGCATTTGAGTTTTTATATCTAAACGATGAATGTTCTATTAACCTTAAGACTTTAACTGATACTACAGACCAATACTATTTTATTGGAAAGGCTAAAAAAGTAAGGGTCTCCACCAACTAGTTTCATTTCAGTTCATTTAGATTAATATGTAGCAAAGAATAATTTTAACTAAAATTAAACAAAAGTGCTTTTCAATTCGCTTGATTTTTTGATTTTTCTTCCAGTGGTATTTGTGTTGTACTGGTTCGTTTTCAAGAAGAGCCTGAAGATTCAAAATCTATTGGTCATCGTTGCCAGTTATGTCTTTTATGGCTGGTGGGATTGGCGTTTTCTTATTTTAATTTTTCTAAGTACCGTTCTTGATTTTTTGGTTGGTCAGCAAGTATTCAAAAATCAAGATAACAACCAGAAAGCCAAATACTGGTTATGGGTCAGTGTTGCCTTTAACTTAGGGCTTTTAGGTTTCTTTAAATATTTCAATTTCTTTATCGATTCCTTTATAGAATCTGTAAATGCACTAGGCTACAATATGAAAAGTGTCTGGACGCTTCGTATTATACTGCCTGTAGGTATTTCGTTCTATACATTTCAAACCATGTCCTATTCATTCGACATATACTATAAGAAATTAAAGCCTACAACCAATTTTGTTTCATTTGCGGCTTTCGTAGCTTTCTTTCCCCAACTTGTTGCAGGGCCAATTGAGAGAGCTTCAAACTTATTAAGTCAGATCAATACACGTCGTGTATTCAAATATGAACAAGCCACAAGTGGTTTAAAACTAATTCTGTGGGGCTTTTTCAAAAAACTTGTTATCGCCGATTCTTTAGCACCAATAGTAGACGATATTTTCACTAATTACACAGATTACCCTGCCTCTACTCTAATTTTAGGCGTGTCTCTTTTTAGCTTTCAGGTGTATGGAGATTTCAGTGGGTATACGGACATTGCAATAGGTACCGCTAAACTCTTTGGTGTAGAGCTTATGTCCAACTTTAAATTCCCCAACTTCTCACGAAATATTGCAGAGTATTGGCAACGATGGCATGTATCGCTCAGTACCTGGTTTCGGCACTACCTTTATATTCCAATGGGTGGTTCAAGGGTAAGTAAGTTAAAATCCCTGAGAAATATTTCGGTGATTTTCTTGGTAAGTGGCCTTTGGCACGGAGCAAACTGGACGTTTGTTTTCTGGGGCGGTATTCACGCACTGCTCTATATCCCTGTATTTTTAATGGGAAGAAATAGAGTTTATGCCGATAATGTTATTGCAGAAAAAACATGGCTTCCTAGTATTACCGAGGTATTTCAAGTACTTCTAACCTTCTTTCTAGTAACATTTTCAAGAATATTTTTTAGGTCGCCTACCCTATCTTCATCATTTGAATTTATCGGGCAAATTAAAAATAACTTTAGCTATGAACCCTATATGCACCCAACGGGGTATAGAATGTTCGACTTTTATTTACTGATAGCGTTGTTCACTATTTATGAATACCTAATACGAAGAGATGAGCGCGATCCTTTTAAATTTAGCTCACCTATAGTCCGGTTCCTATTGTATGCACTAGTAGTCATGAGTATTCTATTATTTTATGACGATGGTGTAAATCGTTCATTTATTTATTTTCAATTTTAATTGAGATGAAAAAATTTATTCTAAAAACGATTATTTATATTCTTTTAATCCTTCTTTTACTTGAAGGGATTGTTAGAGTGTTTCACCTATATACAGAAGACCCTCCTCGTTTTATTGATGAATATGGCGTAGAAAAACGGGTGCCCAACCATGACGGATACGCGGTTACAGGTAACAGAAATCAGAACTTTTCAAAATTCCATATCAATAAAGCTGGTTTTAATTCTTTCCGAGAGTTTACGCCCTCTGCAAATAAATTTGAAATGGCGCTCATTGGCGATTCTTTCATTGAAGGATTTCACCAAGACTTTTCCAACTCTATTGGCAAGCAAATTGAAAACCAAACAGATAATATAGAGGTTTACGAGTACGGTTACGCAGGTTATGATTTAGCCAACCAAATGCATTTAGTTTATGCCTACGAAAAAGATTTTCAGCTGATAAATAAAATTGTTCTATACCTAAATTATGAGAATGATTTAGGTCGTGGGGTTTATGAACCCAATAAAGGCCGCATTAAGATGCTCTCCTCTACCGTATTCAAAATACGGGACAATATTAAATTATTGGCCTACGGAAGTAAAATAGGAATTGTAGAGCCCTTAAAAAAACTAGCTCAGGGTGGTGTAGCCTTTAATGATACACATAACGCATACAAAACCAACGAATTAAAAGATAATGAAGAAGAACAATTAAAAATTGATGAAAAGCGAATCGCAAATTTCCAAAACCTAATTAAACTCTATGGGTTTAATAAAAGTAAAACAAGCTTACTTCTGGACACCAGAAAAACCAGTGAACGTTTCCTAGAGTTTTGCAGAAAGAATAATATTAGGTATATAGATTTTTCTATTAGTTTTGAAAACTCTAAAAAACCAACCACGCTTATATATGACCATCACTGGAACTCGCATGGGAGAGCATTGATAGCTAAAGAATTAGCCTACTATTTAAAAGAAAACAAGACGCCTAAGCCTTTACCTATTACATCTGAGTGAGTGCCTCCTAACCCTATACATGAATTCATTAAACTTTTTTTTTAGCGCATATACAAAGGAAAGCTTACCATCTTATTATAAGGGGTTGCTGAACAGTTACACACAGGAGCAAGTCTTTGAAAATCGAAAAGGGGAAAGGTTTCAACTACCGGCCTCATCTTTTGTGGTTGAGGATATTCCAAGTTATTTTACGGTAACCAAAGATGAACTACCCAAAACAATGGGTTGTTACAGCATAAAGCAATATCCAGGCTTTCTCATTAATTTTGAAAATGTAAAGTCACTCCCAGATTACCTTAATGAGAGATTTGGAAAAACCAGTCGCTATAAACTCCGTCGCGAGCAAAAAAAGCTAGAGCAATGTTTTAATATTCGCTATGAAATGTATTTTGGCGCAATAGATAAGTCCGAGTATGATTTTATCATGAATGAATTCTATCGTCTTTTGGAATTGCGCTCACTGGAAAAAGGAATCAAGCACAACATTAACCTAGCTACACAAAACTTTTACAGAGCTAATGTTTACCAAATGATTTTAGACAGGAAGGCTTCGTTCTATGTTATATATAACGGTAAAACACCCATTGACATTTGCCTTAATTTTCACATGAAAAATGTGATTTTTCAATATATACGCACCTATAATATTGACTATTCTAAGTTCAACACAGGCTATACAGATTTGATGAAACAAATAGAATGGTGTATTACCAACAAAATAAAATTCATCACTTTTTCAAAAGGTGATTTTTATTGGAAAAGACGTTGGTGTAATACGGTTTACGATTACCATCATGAAATCTTTTTCTTAAAAAAATCGTTTGCCGGAAGATTAAAGGCTACATCATACTACTTATTGAAGGCCTTAAAACAATACGTCCGAGAAAAAGGTCTTATTGAAAAATATCACGCCTACCGAACTAAACAAAATAATTCAAAAAATACAGCCGAAGATTCTCATAGAATTAAATACAATAAAATCCCTTTTAATACAGAAATTAAAAATACTGAATCCATAGATTATAAATCTATGAAATTCAATTTCCTAAGACGAACTATTTACGATTTCCTTTACGAAAGTGACGAAAATGAATCAGAAATTACAGTTTACGCCATTTTAGACACTTCAAAATCTTACTTAGTTATAGGAAAAAAGAGTAAAGCTATGCTATCTTATACTTCTAATAGTTCATCCTTTTGATATAACTATGTAAAAAAACCACCTGTTTTTGTCTCATTTTGCTGTTCGTCGAGTATTTTCTTAATATTTCCTTAAAAAACGTCCGAACACTGTACTTCGTCGTATATATTCGCAGTTAAACCCCGTAAACGAGAGCACCGTGGCTGAAATAAAAAATAAGTCCCCAAAGTCGAGCCTAAAAGTATGGTTCGCAGAGCTAAAAGAAGATATTATTCTTTCAATCTATCATAAGTCACCGATAATTTTTCTCCTGTTTATCCGTTAAATTTTTTCTAATAGAGAATTTAACTTACTTAAAATAAACTCCCCTTGGTTGACCTGAAGCGTAGAATTGCGCGGTTTTCTAATAAAGAAGTTCTTTTCACGGATTTCTTTGATACATTAGTTCACCGTACTGTACACCCTAATTATGCCTTACGCTTATGGGGCAAATTTATGGTTAGAGAACTTGGCATGAGCCTCTCATCTGAGGTTCTCTTTACGATACGTAACGAGTCCTTATCATACGTTGCCAAGAAACAAGGTCGTTCTACTTTAGAAACCACGTACGAAGATGTTATTAAGGAGGTTTACCAAAGACTAGTAAACTCCAATAACCTACGTGACACTCCCTTTTCTAAGTTTAAATTGCTTTTTGAAAAGGCCGACTTCATTGCGGAAACCTCAGTTCAATTTAAAAATGAGGAACTAGTTAAAATTCTATCTCATTTCAAACAAAAAGGATATCGTATTTACTTAATTTCAGACTTTTATCTTTCTAAAAAGATAATTTCAAAAATTTTAGAATTCCATAAAATAGAACATCTTTTTGATGATGTTTTTACTTCGGCTACCGCTGGAGAAAGTAAGGAAAGAGGAGGTTTATACCCATATGTTTTAAACAAAACCAACACAGAGGCTACATCTGTATTAATGATTGGTGATAATAAAAAAAGCGATGTAACCAATGCTGCCAAGCATAATATAGATTCGTTACACTTAAAACATTTTTCACATAAATTCCGAAATAAAAAGAACCTTTTTGGCTCGGACAAAGGAGATTTCAGAAAAGTGTGCCATACCATTGAATCTAAGTGTTTAGAAAGTGATTACCTCTTCAGTGAGTATATTATCCATTTTTATTTCTTTACCGAAAGGCTTTATATCAATGCCAAAAAGAATGGCATTAAAGACCTTTATTTTCTTGCTAGAGAAGGTAATTTTTTGAAACAATTATTCGATAGTTACCAAGAGATGAATCTTTTTCAGAGTGAAGAGAAGATACACACGCATTATCTTAAAGCCTCAAGGCAATCCGCTACTCAACTCGCTTTACGCCCATTAGCAGAAGAAGATTTTGAGAAATTGATGAAAAAGTTCGGGGATATGTCCTTAGAACATTTTCTTGATTGGTTTCCTTTTTCGGATGATACAAAAAACAGTATTATAAAAAATATTCCTGTTGACAAAGATGAGACTACCGCCAACTTTTTTAGTTCGCATACCATGGATCACCTTAGAAAAAACATAATTTTTCAAGAAGCCTATGAAAAGAACAGGATATTACAGAAAACTGCATTCTTAAAATATCTAGAATCCTTTGGAGCTAACTATAGAGAAGATGGTTTAGCGCTTGTAGATGTGGGTTGGGGCGGTACTATGCAGGAAAGCATCTATAAATTTTTTAAAAGAGAAATTCCTGTTACAGGTTACTATTTAGGACTGAAAGAAATATATACTATTGAAGAAGATACCAAGAGATACGGACTAAATTTTTCAATATACCCGAATCATGATTTTTCGGATGATATTCTTATGGCCAACGGGCAACTTTACGAACAATTACTAGCAGCGCCTCATGGTAGTACCTTATCATATCAATTTGCTGAGGAGGGAAAATCTCCTACCGTTGAGTACCATGAACCTAGCGAAAAAAAGGTTTATGACGAATATATTGGTTCTATCCAAGAATACATGTTTTCAGAATTTAAAAACTTGTTCGCCCAGCTACGCCCCATAGATTATTCCCAAACCGTTACTCAGGAATATCTAACCGATATGGCTATGAGAACGGGAATATTTACTACCAGAAAGAAACTTAAGTTCATTCAACAAATTACAAAAGGCTTCTACCAAAATGTTGGTGAGAATAAGGTTGGACTTGAGTACAACCCTAATCACATAAGTATATCTAAAATTGGACTATTAAAAACCTTTATTAAATCACCCGAAAAGGTTTTCCGTTACTTAGTTAAAGTTAAGCCGTTCTTATATTACAGGGGATACTATTGGCTATCGTGGCCCGTGAACCTGTCATATTACTACATTAAACTTAATTTTTGGGCCAAACGAAAATGGCTTAAAAAAGGCCTTATCTCATAGTAATCCTAAAATTTGGTGATAATAAATTCTGAACGCCTATTTATTTGGTGTTTTTCTTCTTTACAATAAGTAGAATCATCACATTCATTTAATAAGCGAGATTCACCGTAAGCCTCAATCTTAAGTCTATGAGTATCTACGCCTTTTTTTATTAAATAATCCCTAGTCCGCGCAACCCTCCTTTCTGACAACCAATCGTTGTACGTAGAAGCTCCCCTTGAATCTGTATGGGAAGTTATCTTTAATTCCAAATCAGGGTACTTAAGTAATACTTGCGCCAAACCATCAAGTACAGATTTCGACTTCGAATTCAGATAAGATGAATTCAAATCAAAATAAGCAAAACCTAAATTATCTATTTCACTTTTTATTTTCGACTCTTTTTGTTTCTTAGCATCTAATTTAGCTTTCTCAACTGCAGCCAAACGAGCTTGTTCCCTTTCCTTTACAAGACGAGCTGCAATGTTAGCTTGTTCCTTCTCTCTCTGAACAGCTGCAATTGAATCCTGTTCTTTTTGACGTTTCTCAGCAAACGCTTCTATTAAGGCCAGTTTCTCTTCTCCTTTTTTAGACAGTCCTCTTTCAATGCCAAATTGGTAAACAACCCCTACAGCGTGCTGTAGATGATTAGTTGCATCATCATTATTGGCTGCCCATTTTCCAGAAGAACTTAAATCTAACCCTATTCTATCTGAGAACCAGGCTCTAAAACCAACTACTGCATTATATGTGGCTCTCGGCTCATTATCTGCTTCGGTGTATCCCGCTCCAACACCTAAATAGGGGTCAAACCAGCCTGTCTCACCTATTAACTTATTCAAGTCATAAGTCAAACGAGCATCTAAACCATAATAATGGGATTCTTCAAGATTGATACGACCATCTATTAGTTTCCCAACCTTGTATTTATTATAACTACCAACAGCCTCAACTCCAATTCCACTTTTAAAATAGCGTCCAATACTTATTCTAGATGGATAAGACAGTGTATTCCATTGTTCTCCATATGAAAATAAGTCATCAAATACGTCTCCAGAATCATCAACAACATTATAACCAAGCCCAAACATCCATGAGCTTTTTACAATACTATCTTTTTTTGTAAGTTGTAACTCTTCTTGCGCCTGCAATAGATTGAATGAAGCGCATAGCAAAAGTACCATATAATGGGCATAAGTTTTCATAGCAGTTAGATTTGGGTGTCCTTACCACAAAGTAATGGCTATCAAAACAATATGCCTAAAGTATGCTTTGAACGGTAACAATAATCGGTAGTCCGCTAGTTTTATATTTTCATTAACAGCTAGTAATACTGCTATTCAAGAATAATTTCCTTTTTGGTAAGTGGTAATTTATAAATCGAAAATGGGGTAGTAGTCGAAGTTGAAGTATGTATTACATTACTATTTTCAATTGCTAAAACTAGCGTATTCTTTGTCTCACTTTTAATAGAAAGGATAGGTTCAAAAGAATTCTGTTGTTTCCCCGCGCAATAAATAATAAGTATTTCTTTGGTAAAGTCTATTTGTGGAATAGGAAGGCCGGGTTTTCTGGTTCTATTAACATTTGAATAAAACTTCTGTAAAGTCTTTATCTCGGAAATAACTAAAAACTCCTCAGCATCCGAACCACTATAATTATCACTTTCAACCAATTGCAACTGGTCTCCCACCTTTGATTCTTCATCTTTTCCTACACTTTTCTCTTGTCCTTTACAAGATGAAAAAAGCAATATTAAGCTGAAGAAAAAATATTTCATATTAACTATAAGATTTATCAAATCTAGCTTTGTGCGCTCTGTCGTAAAGTGCCTCGTAAAGAGGTACTACTTTCTTTATATCAAAACGTCCAGCAGATATAACCGCATTTTTCTTGAATTCTTCCAAAGTAGCATCATTGCCTAAAATACGAATAGCATTTTGAGCCATATCCTCGACATCTCCAACATCGCTTAAAAAACCTGTGATGCCGTGCTGGTTAACTTCAGGTATTCCACCAGCGTTACTTGAAATTACAGGTACTTTGTTTATCATTGCTTCTAGAGCTGCTAAACCAAAACTTTCCGACTCAGATGGCAACAAGAATAAATCTGAAAAACAAAGAATTCTATCTATTTCATTACTGTTCCCTAAAAATATCACACGGTCGGCTATCCCTTTTTCTTCACATAACCGCTCCGCATTTTCTTTTTCAGGCCCCTCGCCTACCATTACTAATTTAGCAGGAATTTCTTTTTGTATGCGATTGAAAATTTCAATAACATCTGGAATACGTTTTACTTTTCTAAAATTACTGATATGGGTAACTATCTTTTCATCATCTTCTGCCATCAAAGAGCGTTGGCAGTCTGTAAAGGACGTGCTGTAATTAGATTCATCTATAAAATTAGGTACAACTTCTATTTCCTTTTTAATATCAAAAAATTCCATTGTACGCTGTTTCAAGTTTTCCGAAACAGAAGTAACTACATCAGATTGGTTGATGCTAAATGTAACTGCAGGCTTATAGAACGGATGTTTTCCTACCAACGTGATATCCGTACCGTGCAGAGTAGTAATCATAGGCACAAATATTCCTTCTTCCTCCAACATTTTTTTCGCCATATATCCTGCGTAAGCATGCGGAATGGCATAATGAACATGAAGTAGGTCTATATTATGTAGTTTGACGGTATCGACCAACTTGCTGGATAAAGCCAATTCATACGGCTGATATTTAAACAATGGATATTCCGGTACATGAACTTCATGAAAGTAAATTTTATTACCCAAAAGTCCCAAACGAACCGGTTGCTTATAGGTTACAAAATGAACTTCATGACCTCTATTGGCCAAAGCTATACCCAGTTCTGTGGCTACTACACCGCTGCCCCCAAAGGTGGGGTAACAAACTATTGCTATTTTCATTAGTCAAATTTAGCTAAATCTATAAAGTAAGTCGGTATAACTTCTTTTAAATTTCAAGACAGATTATAGATAATTCAATAAGTAGGGAATTAAGCATTTTAGAGATTAATTTCCAGACAGGTAGCACCATGAAATTAGTTGGACTAATTTAAAATAGCATCGTAGATGACTTGCTGAATTCGTGTTCGTAAACCTGATTTAATCAAAAGTGTATTTGAAGAGGATGGGTAAGTTCTATTGGAAAGAAATACATAAACAATCTCTTCTTCTGGATCGGCCCAAGTATAGGTGCCTGTAAAACCACTATGTCCAAAGCTTTTTCGGGACACACAACCACAAGTAGGGCCACTATCTTTCAATTGTGGTTTATCAAAACCAACTCCTCTTCTTACATTTTCATCACAAAAATAGCAGGTATTGAATTTCTTTACTGTTCGCGCATCTAAAAATCGAGTTCCTCCATAAATGCCGTTTTGCAAGTACATCTGCATGATTTTAGCCACATCTTCCGCATTACTGAATAATCCGGCATGACCACCTACTCCTCCTTGCATGGCAGCCCCCATATCATGTACGTATCCTTGAACTCTATCGTAGCGGTAATATTTATCCTCTTCCGTTGGCACAATCCTATTTTTTGGAAATTTTTCAAGTGGATTATAACTTGTACTCATTGCACCAATAGGTTGGTACAAAAACTCATCCACTTGCTTATCCAACCTTTCTTTACCCACTTTTTCAACGTAGTTTTTCATGACATAGTAAGCTACATCACTATACCGATAGCGGTTAGATTTTAAATCTTGACGTCCAATTCTATTATAAATGGAATCGTTATACGCATCCGTTAAATAAAGCTTGTCCGTTACTTTATATGAAAATCCATCGGTGGGTTCCGTTCTATAAAACTCTTCTGATGGTTTTCTGTTCTTATCCAACGTATCTACATAAAAAGCAATCCACGCTGGCAGTCTGCCATAATGTGATAATGCTTTCAGTACGGTAACATTTTTAAGTTCAGAATCTGCATAGGCAGGAATCAGTTCTTGAAAGGTATTATTCAACTTAATATTACCTTCTTCTTCCATTTTCATTATCATGGGAAGCGTACCCAATATTTTGGAAATAGAAGCTAAATCATAAATACTTTTAGTTGTTATACTGTCTTCGGAATCATACGTAGGTTTTCCAAAACCCTTGTTATAAACTACTTTTCCTTTTCTAGCTATCAAAATCTGAGCACCTGGAAACATTAGAGAGTCTATTCCATGCTGAACCATAGTATCTACTTCCGCCAATTTAGCGGCATCAAACCCAACTCGTTCTGGATAGCTGTACCCCAACCTTAAAAGAGATTTTAACTTTACTTGAGTATTAACAGGAAACTCTTTATTTGCCGTAACAGGCAATTTCCCTTTCGCAGGGATAGCTCCAAAGATCAACTGAGCCGCTTTGCGTTGCGCCAACTCGCTATTTTGATATGCCATCAATACACCATCAATACTTTTAAAAGATGGAATGTCCAAAAGTGCATATGGTTTAGCAAAAACAGAAAGTATTAGATTAGACGTTCGCTCCTCTGCAATTTCTTTTAACCATTGTAATTCCTTTTTAGAAAATTTATAGGCTTTCCAAGGGCTTTCATTGCTTTTATGATGACCGATAATTACTAGATTATAATTCTCTAATTTATTTTTTAAAGTACTAATATCACTAGCATTAACCTGTGTTACCGATGCATATTTATTCAATTCTTCAACAAACGGGTCACTATTTGCATCACCAAACTTAACATAAGCAATCTTCTTATTTTCAAGGCGTTTAATACCCATTAAATAAAAATCGTTTTTTACTACCGTCAATGCATTCTCAATAGCCTCTTCGTATATAAGATCATCAGTACGTGAATTTAAGTCTTCATATAAATTGTCTAACTCCACGGGTTTGTACCTATTTAATCCCACTTTATATTTTGCCATCAAAATCTTCTTGACCGAACTAGCCAAACGCTCTTCTGAAATCTTGCCTTTGTTGTAGGCTTTAGTGAGTTTTTCTTTCGCTTTTTCTACTTCTGTTGGCATCAATAGAATGTCATTACCCGCCATAAACGCAGCAACTTCTGCATCACCATCCTTACCATGGTTGGTTACGCCCTTCATATTCAGAGCATCGGTAAATACCAATCCTTCAAAACACATTTCTTCTTTAAGTAATCCAGATATAATTTGTTCTGATAATGAAGATGGAAGTTCTTTTTTCAACTCTAAAGCCGGTACTTCTAGATGCGCTACCATAACGCTGCTCAACCCAGCATCTATTAACCTTCTGAACGGATATAGTTCTAAACTATCTAAACGTTCTCTCGTGAAATTGATAATTGGAAGTGCTTTATGCGAGTCAGTAGCCGTATCCCCATGACCTGGAAAATGTTTCCCACTAGAAAGTACGCCAACACTTTCCATTCCTTTCATAAAAGCAATACCCTTTTCAGCTACGTTTTCCCGGTCTTCACCAAATGAACGGTTTCCTATTATTGGGTTTTGTGGGTTTGTATTGATATCTACATCTGGTGCAAAATTAATATGCACACCCAACCGTTTCGCATGTTCACCTATTCGCTCCCCTACCTTCTGCACAATAGTATTGTCCGTTATTGCCCCTAAAGTCATATTCCATGGAAAGGCATACGTAGAATCTAAGCGCATAGCCAAACCCCATTCTGCATCCATACCAACAAGTAAAGGTATTTTTGAAGCCGACTGATAATCATTGGTGAGTTTTGCTTGACGATCTGGACCTCCAGTAGAAAAAATAACGCCGCCTATTTGCTGCTCCTTAATTAATGTCCGGACTTTATCCGTACTTGCTTTAGACTGATCCGATGCCACCATTACCATAAAAAGTTGTCCTAATTTTTCATCAAGGGTCATTTTATTGTATTGTGCATCTACCCAATTGCTTTGTGCCAAACTATCTTTTGTAACCAAAGGATGTTGCTGGGCACTGGCCGTTAGAAAAGCGAAAAATAATAAGGAAAAAACAGGAAAAAACCGCATTACTAGATTGATCTATGGCAATAACTAAAAACTAAAGGGAATATTGCATTTCATCCGATATATATAATAAAATCAATACTTCGGAAAACACAACAAACAGGAAACCTACATAAAACGGGCATGCCAACTTTCAGAAGCGGGCACTTCCCAATGTTCTTGGTACTCCTGTTTATTAGTGACCAAGTTGTTAAAAACAATGGTGTTTTTTGACACTGCTTTTTGTTTGGCCATCTTTTTAAAATCTACCAAAGACTTATAAGCAATATGCTCGCCTTGTTTGTAAGAAACATTCATCTTATCCAACAATTCAACATTGTACTTTTTCTCTAAATGCTGAATAAAATGAACTGAAGCATCTATAGAGCAACCAGAAGCTGCAGTTGCACTCTGATCTAAGGCAAGAATGATGAATCGCCTATATTTTATCTCATATCCGGCCTTTAATTGGCTTCCATGGGCGGTCCATTGTGTTATAAAACTATCCAGCTCTTTTTGTATTTCTTCTAATTCCGCTTCCGTAAAACTACGGTTGGCTTGGTATATCCATATGCGGGAAGCATCCGGTAAGGTGTTAAATTCTACTAACATTAAATAGTGTTCTAAATTGGGGTTCTAAAATTGGAAGTTCTACAAGTCTCCGGCGGAAGCCATAAGCTCCGCTATATCCATAACTGCAATAGCTCCTTCTTTTTCTTTGTTCTTTACGCCGTCTGTCATCATGGTATTACAAAATGGGCATCCTGCTGCAATTATTTCAGGTTGGGTTTCCATTGCCTGTTCGGTACGCTCAATATTCACATCCTTATCACCTTTTTCCGGTTCTTTGAACATTTGCGCTCCACCTGCACCACAACACAAACCTTTCTCTTTACAGCTTTTCATTTCGATAAGCTCGGCATCCAGTTTACGAATCAAATCCCTAGGAGCCTCATAAACATTATTTGCTCTACCTAAATAACAAGGATCGTGATATGTAATACGTTTGCCCTTGAATTGACCACCTTCCAATGTAATTCTTTTATCATCAAAAAGCGTTTTTAAAAATTGCGTGTGATGAACTACCTCATAATGACCTCCAAGGCCTGGATATTCATTTTTAATAGTATTGAAACAATGCGGACAAGCCGTTACAATTTTATTTATTCCGTAGGCATTCATCACCTCTATATTGGTAACTGCCTGCATTTGAAAAAGAAATTCGTTACCTGATCTTTTTGCAGGGTCTCCGGTACAGCTTTCTTCTGTTCCTAAAACCGCAAAAGAAACCTTGGCTCTATTCAATAATTGAACAAATGCCTTAGTTATTTTCTTTGCCCTATCATCAAAACTTCCCGCGCAACCAACCCAAAATAAAACTTCTGGTTTTTGACCTGCAGCAAAAAGCTCTGCCATTGTTGGAACTTTTAATTCGTTCGCCATTATAAAAAATTCTAGTTCTAAAAATTAATTGAAAAAAAGCAGAAGCTTTCTTATTCTTCCTTGGCCCAATTTAATCGGTCCATTTGGTTAAAAGGCCACGGAGCACCATTATTCTCTACATTACCCATCATATTATTTAAATCTGTAGGTGCTGCGGACTCTTCCATTACCAAATACTGTCGCATATCCATAATAATAGAAAGTGGGTCAATACTCACAGGGCACGCCTGAACACAAGCATTACAGGTAGTACAAGCCCAAAGTTCTTCTCTAGAGATATAGCCATCTAATAACTGTTTTCCATCATCTACGAACTGCCCTTTATTAGCATCAATATTTTTACCGACCTCCTCAAGTCTATCTCTGGTATCCATCATTATCTTTCGTGGAGATAACTTTTTTCCGGTCTGGTTTGCAGGACATTCATCTGTACAACGACCACACTCTGTACAGGTATACGAATTTAAAAGTTGTACCCAACTCAAATCCATAACATCCGAAGCACCAAATTTAGCAGGTTCTGCAGCTTCATCTTCCGCAGGAGCGGCAAAAGGGTCTGCAGATGGGTCCATCATTAGTTTTACTTCTGCCGTTACGGCATCTAAATTTTTAAATTGTCCCTTTGGCGCCAACTTACCGTAGTATGTATTAGGAAAAGCTAAAAGTATGTGCAAGTGTTTTGAATAGTATAAATAATTCAAAAAACAGAGAATACCAATTATATGTAACCACCAAGTTGTTCTCTCTAGAGTAATTAAAGAACTCATTGTCATACCATCAAAAAGTGGTGCTATAAACTGACTTACGGGAAACATTCCCGCCTCTGTATAATGAGCAGCACCCATTTGCTGTAGTTGATAATCAGCTCCGTTCATGGTTAAGAACAACGCCATCAGTACCAATTCTATATACAGAATTAGATTTCCGTCATTTTTTGGCCAACCGGTCATTTCTGGTTTTATAAACCTTTTGATACGGATGATATTCCTTCGTACCCAAAAAATAGTAACCGCTACAATAACTAAAAACGCTAGTATCTCAAAAGACCCAATTAGAATATCATAAACCGTTCCGAGTGGGGCAAAAAGACGATGTGTACCTAAAAGTCCATCTAAAATAATTTCTACGACTTCAATGTTAATAATGATAAAACCAACGTAAACTATAATATGTAGAAAGCCCGCTATAGGACGAACAACCATTTTAGTTTGACCCAAGGCTATTTTCGCCATATTTTTCCATCGTTGACTCGTATTATCAGAAACGTCAACATCTCTACCTAGTTTAATGTTTCTTGATAGGCGCTTTACATTTTTTGTAAAAAAGCCGATACCGGCTATCAGTACGACTAAAAAAATAATATTTGGCAGGTATTCCATTTATTGTTGCGGTTGCGGTTGTAATTGATTAGCGGGATCCTCTTCGGGAAGTTCGTATTCCTTCTGCTTTTTACCAAAAACAGATACATTAACGTAACGCTTAGGGTTTAAACGAAAATCTTGTAATAATAAATCTAACTCTCTAGATGCATTATTCAGATTATCATAAAGCTCTTCATCTTTTACAAGTTTCCCTAATGTACCATTCCCGTTTTCTATATTAGCCATTAACTTATTCAAGTTACCCATGGTAGACTCTAAGTTTGCTAGGGTACGTCCCAAACCAGCATTATTCAATGAATCGGATAATTTAGCAAAATTAGAAGTCAGCTCTTGAAAATTATCTAAAGATTCATTTAACCTACTTTCATTACTGCTCAAAATTCTATTGAGCACATCTGCACTCTTCTGAAAACTGGCTACTGTGCTATTTAATCCGCTTAAAGTTTCTCTTAAGTCCCTTTTCGCCTTATCATCCAAAACTTCATTAACGTTCATTAGCAAACTGTCGGCATTTGTAACTGCACCTTCAACCTTCTGCTGCAATGGTGTAAGTTGTTTTTGAACCAATTGTGTTAGTCCCAATTGAATTCTACTAGGCAAAGTATCACCAGATTTAGCCATGGGAGCCCCGTCAAAAACTGGTTTCACTTGTATACCCTTACCACCTATTATACCCGTATCGTACAACTCGGCTGGACTAGTCTTAGAAAAGTCAAAATCACTTTTAATAAAAAGTTCTACTATAAGACTACCACTATTATCTTTGAACTTAACGCCCGTTACGTTACCTACAATAAAACCATTAATAGTTACTGGAGTTCCTACCTGGAGTCCTCCAACTTCCTTATAAACAGCATACACAGTTTTACCATCTTCAAATAATGGCGACGATTTTAAGTAGCTAAAGCCTAAGATGAACAACAGTATACCGCCTATTACGATGATTCCTGTTTTTATTTCCCTGGATAGTTTCAAAAGGATCGATTTTGGGTTAATAAGAGACTTCTTTTAATCTATAGGTCTCTAACAAAATTAGAAATAAAATATGGAAGGTACTTATTTATTGCTGTGAAACCTATTTGAGACTATCTTTAAAAGGTATACGCTTACCGTCTCTATAGGCTACTATATATGATGTTTTATACCCTTTTAAATCTGCATTGGATTTTAACATTTTTGCCTCCTCCAATGAACTTGTTTTACCATATACATATCTAAATAAGTTTTTAAAAGGCTCTTTTTCAACACGATTTAGTCCATTGAAAGAAGAAGGACGCAAAGGAATATTCTTTGCACTAGCCATAATCTGCACCTTATAAATTACATTGGATTTAGCTTTTGGAACAACAACATCATTCGTTTTAGATGGTTTAAGTATCTCCTTACTTTCGGGTTCGTTTTTAGTAACAACTGTACTTTTATCGCTTGCTTTCGCTTCCTCTATAATCTGAGTTGCCGCCTTCTTTTTGTCTTCTATAGGCAACTCTGTAGCTTTGGCTACAGACGCCTCATCCTTTATTTCCTTAGCAACCGTTTCTTTTTTAGCAGCAGCCACTTCTTTTTTCTTGGGTGTTTTATTCTGCTTTTCAATAACTTCAGGTTCCGGAGCATCAGGAATGCTATTTGCCGAAAAGTCAGCTACATTGGCCATTGCATTCTTCTTATAAGTAACAATAGCATCTGCAATAGAACTCGCAATTTCTAACTGCCCTTTTTTAGAATTTAGATAAGCACCTTCTTCTTTATTGGTTAAAAAACCGGTTTCTACCAATACACTTGGCATTACGGTTTGGTGTAGGACTATAAATCCAGCTTGCTTCACCTTTCTATCTGTTCTTTTTAACTTGTTTGAAAAATTATCTTGCATAAACTTGGCCAAGGCAATACTTTGATCTAAAAACTCTTCTTGCATTATGGTAAGCCCAATAACGGACTCAGGAGAATTAATATCATAACCCGCATATTTAGACTTATAATTATCTTCTAAATAGATTACGGAATTCTCCTTTTTGGCTATTTCAAAATTCTGCTTGTTAGCATGTAACCCTAACACAAAAGTTCCAGCCCCATGTGCATTGGAAGTGTGCGAATCACAATGAACAGAAACAAAAAGGTCCGCATTGGACTTATTCGCTATCTGTCCGCGTTCGTACAAATCAACGAACGTATCATCCTTACGCGTATAAATAACTTTAATATCAGGATTCTTCTCCAGCAGTTCACCTGCTTTTAGAACAATATTCAATGCTATTTTCTTTTCCAAATAGCCATTTCCTAAGTTACCCGGATCATGTCCTCCATGACCCGCATCCAACACAACAGTAAATTTACCATCATCGTTATCTTGTGCGTTATTTTGATGAAAAGAAGATAATATTAGTGTTAAAAAAACAATAGGAAATAAAAAAAACCGTCGTACGCGCATGTTCACACTGTATTTGTAAGCCTTCATTATGGTTAAATTTATGGTAACACCCTGTATAGGGAACGAAAAATATATGTAAGTTTGAACTCCGAAAATAAAGCCAAACGGTTACAAAAATAGGATATATAGCCTTGCAATCAAACAAACATCTTTTTCTTTTACTGGCATTGCTATTTGTTGGCACTTTCTATTCAGTCGCTCAGGAAGATGGCATTATACCACTTCCCATTAAAGCTGAAAAGGATACAATTATTGCGCCACTTTTTCCTGACCCTGTAAAAAAAGACAGTATTTCGGGCGACTCCGCTGCTTTAAAAAGAAACAATGGGAAAGCTCCTCTTCTACTTGATAAAATAAAATACAAGGCCAAAGACCATGTAAGGCTTAGCCAAAAAGACCAAAAAATATACCTCTACAACGAAGCCGAAATATATTACCAAGATACTGAATTGAAGGCTGGTATTATTATAATGGATTACATTAAAAATGAGGTCTATGCCGGTAGAATTAAGGATTCTTTGGGGAATTACACCCAGCTCCCCTATTTTAAACAAGGTGATAATGAGGTAAGACCTGATAGTATTCGTTTTAATTTTGACACTCAAAAAGCACTTATCTGGAATTCAAGAACCGAACAGCAAGCAGGTTTGGGCCAATTGGGTAGTGATGCGATGAAGGTATATGCCGAAATCACTAAAAAAGAGAACGATTCCGTTTATTTTTTGCATGAAGGAAAGCTAACAACCTCTGCGGACACTATAAACCCAGATTACTATATCCGTATTAGAAAAGCGAAATTTGTTCCTAAAAAGAAGGTGATTGCAGGTTTTAGCAACCTGTACATTGCAGATGTTCCAACGCCTATTGCATTACCTTTCGCATACTTCCCATTAACCGTAGGGCGGTCTGCAGGTGTTATGATGCCTACTTTTGGGAATGATCCAGATAGAGGATACTTTTTGCAAAACGGAGGGTATTACGTTCCATTTTCTGAATATGCTGATATTACCCTTACTGGGGATTTCTACACCAACGGAAGTTATGGTTTTAGAACACAAAGTACATATACTAAACGCTACCGCTACCGTGGCAATGTGAATTTCAGGTATGAAAACCTGGTGACGAGTCAAAAAGGATTTGACGACTATAGCAATAGTAAAGTTTGGAACATACAGATATCTCATTCACAAGACACCAAAGCGAGTCCTAACTCTAGGTTTTCTGCATCGGTGAACTTAGGAAGTAGCTCGTATTACCAGAACTCTTTAAATCAAGTTAACTTACCGTTAACGCAGAACAACAACCTGTCCTCGTCAATTTCATATTCCAAGACGTTTCCCGCATACCCATCAGTAAATATGAGTCTTACGGCTAGCCACTCGCAAAATACGAGTCCCGCGGCGAGGGCCGATCCTGATTTAGATAATATACAGATGACGCTACCAACGTTTCAAGCCAGTATGGAGCGTATATTCCCTTTTGCCAAGAAAGATGGTATCAAAAAAGGGGTCATACAAAATATTAATTTTCAGTATGACGTTAATGCACGTAACTCGCTGACAACAAACGATGCAGACTTTTTAAAGGCTGCAATGTTTGACAATGCTTTGGTTGGCGCAAAACATAGAATCCCCATAAGTACCAACTTTAAAGTGGCCAAATTTTTTAGTGTTACAATGGGCGGTAGTTATGAAGATGTATGGGCCCTGGAAACTTACACCCAACGTTATGAGTTAGGTGAAGATGGGGCTACAGGTTCAGTGGTTAGAGATACAATTTCCGGTTTTGACCGCTACAACAAATACAATATGAGTGCCAGTATCGGTACAACGGTTTATGGTACTTTCAACTTTGGAGAGGATAAAAAAATTCAAGCTTTACGCCATGTAATGCGGCCATCCTTAAGCTATGGTTATTCACCTTCTTTTGACCAATTCTATGATGAATATCTCAACAATGACACTGGTGAAATTGTTCAATACAGTCGTTTTGAAGGCACCCTAAACGGAGCTCCTAGTTTAGGCAAAAGCAACAGTTTAAGCTTCTCTTTAGCTAACACTTTAGAAGCCAAGGTTAGAGATAAAGATTCCACCGCTACCGAACCAAAAAAAGTACCTATTCTTAGTAACTTCAATATTTCTACCGGATATAATTTTGAGTCGGATTCTTTAAAATTGAGTCCCCTTAGAATAAATGGTGGTACCAATATTTTGGACAATAAAATGTCAATTAACTTTTCTGCAGGTTTAGACCCTTATGCTATTGACAATAACGGCAGAAGAATAGAAAAGTTCAATATTGATAACGGAGGAAGTCTTTTTAGATTAACCCAAGCAAACATCAATATTGGGTATTCTATAGATAGTGAAACTTTTGGAAAAAAGAAGGAAGACGAAGAAGAGGACGAAGATGAGGCCGGTGCATATGATTATGTCGCGCAAAGTGGCGGTAGAGATGACGATCTTTTTGGTAGATCTGATAATTTTGATGACCGCCGTGCCGGTGACGACTATGATGAGGATAAAGATGGAGATGTAGAAAACCCTCGCTATGCTACAAAAATACCCTGGAACTTTAGGCTAGCTTATTCCGCCAGTTACTTTAACTCTGCAAGACAGAATGAATTTAGTAGTCATTCATTAATGTTTTCGGGAGACATAGAACTCTCCCCTCGCTGGAAAGTTGGTGGCTCCAGTGGTTACGATTTCAAAAATAAAGGTTTCACCCTAACCCAATTACGTTTTGAAAGAGACCTAAAAAGTTTTAGAATGAACTTTAACTGGACTCCTTTTGGACAATACTCCAGATGGTATTTCTTTATCGGTATAAAAAGTTCTATTCTTAGTGACTTAAAATGGGAAAACCGAAGCCAGCGGTAAGAAGATAAAAACAGACCATTTTCTTAGTTATATTTACTAAGACAGGAGTGAAAAATTCTTCCCCTTCTTCAATTAAAAAGCAAAATACAATTACCATGAGAAAAATAATTAACACCTCTAACGCCCCCGCACCTATAGGCCCTTACAACCAAGCTATCCTAAGCGGAGATACTTTATATGTTTCTGGTCAAATTCCCATTGACCCTGCTACAGGAAAACTTATTGAAGGTGATATTAAAAAAGAAACGCGCCAGTCTATGGAAAATTTAAAAGCCATCCTTACCGAAGCGGGTATGACTTTTGAAAACGTTGTTAAAAGCTCTATTTTCCTAAACGACATGAACCAATTTACTGAAGTAAACGAAGTGTACGGCGCCTATTTTGATAGCGAAACGGCACCCGCAAGAGAAACGGTAGAAGTTGCTAATTTACCCAAATTCGTAAACGTAGAAATATCCGTTATTGCTGTAAAATAGCCATAAAAAACTGCGGCAAGCCTTAATCTAGATTAAGACTTGCCGCAGATAAAATATTTTCTATAATATAGTTTTTTTTAGATGGTATCTACATGAAACTCCATCAAGCCTTCTATAGGCCTCTGACGGATTACACCAACAATCAAATCGTTTCGCTCTAAAACAGTAACAAGTTCGTCTTGCAGATAATGAGCTATACTACCCACAAAGTTGATTGGTACTTTAGTAGCTAATTCAAACTGCATAATATAATTGTTCACAAACTGCTGGAAACCTTTATCAATAACCCCTTTACAATAAGGGTGATCCTTATTTTCCACTAAAAAGCGAGCAAAGGTAGCTAAATAGGTATTTGGATTAGGTTGCTTATATAAGTTCTCTTTTATAACATCTGCATCCAAATCATATTCTTTACTGAACTTAATACCTAAATCCTGTGGCATTTTATGAAAATAGTAGTCTCTAATCAATTTTCTTCCGAAAAAGTTACCACTACCATCATCCATAGGAATATAACCTAAGGAGGTTACTTTCTGGAACAATTGGTGTCCATCATAATAACTACAGTTAGAACCTGTCCCCAAAATACAAACTATACCCTGATGACCAATCTTTGTTGTAGAGAAAATAGCAGCATAGGTATCTTCCTTTACATCTGCTTTTGCATTGGGAAAAAAGTCTTTAAAAATCTCTCTTAAAAAAGTTTTCATGCGTTCGGTGCCACATCCGGCGCCATAAAAATGCAATCTAGTAACCTTTTCTTTGTTTTTAGAAAGCTCAAAGTTATTCGCTAACCTATCTTCTATTACTTCCCTTGTCAATACTTCGGGACTAAGTCCTAACGTTTGGGTCAAAAACAACTGATTCCCTTTTTCATCCAAGGCAATCCAATCTGATTTTGTGGCACCACTATCTACAATTAAAATCATAATGTTCGTTTAAAAAAATAATCCTGAAAATAAGCAAAATTTTGCCCACTCTCAGGATTACAATTAGTAATATTCAAAAAAATTACAAACTAGCAACGTGCTGAGCTAAATCTACCATTTTGTTAGAAAAACCAGCTTCGTTATCATACCAGCAAATTAATTTGAAGAACTTAGAGTTCAATTCAATACCTGCACCGGCATCAAAAATACTTGTACGTTTATCTCCTACGAAATCCTGAGAAACAAGAGCTTCTTCAGTATACCCCAAGATACCTTTCAATTCGCCTTCAGAAGCAGCTTTGAAAGCTTTTTTGATTTCTTCGTAAGAAGTTTCTTTTTCAAGACGAACTGTTAAATCTACTACAGAAACATCAGCAGTTGGAACTCTAAAAGCCATACCTGTAAGTTTTCCTTCTAATGCAGGAATTACTTTAGTTACCGCTTTAGCCGCACCTGTAGATGCAGGAATAATATTTAACATTGCACTTCTACCACCTCTCCAGTCTTTTCTAGAAGGACCATCAACAGTCATTTGCGTTGCAGTAGTAGCGTGAACCGTAGTCATCAATGCCTCTTCAATACCGAAATTATCATTCAATACTTTAGCCATTGGAGCTAAACAGTTAGTAGTACATGATGCGTTAGAAACGATCGTGTTAGAAGCTTTTACTTCTTTATGGTTAACACCCATAACAAACATTGGTGCATCTTTAGATGGAGCAGAAATAACTACTTTTTTAGCACCACCATCTATATGGTATTGTGCCATTTCTAAAGTTGTGAAGATACCAGTACACTCAGCAACTATTTCAGCGCCAACTGCATCCCACTTAATACTTTTAGGGTCACGTTCGGCAGTAATTCTAACTGTTTTACCGTTAACGATCAAGTTACCATCTTGAACATCAACAGTACCATCAAAGTTACCATGTACGGAATCATACTTCAAAAGATAAGCTAAGTGCTCAACATCTAATAAATCGTTGATAGCTACTACATCTACACCTTCTCTTCTTACAGTTTCTCTAAAGACCAATCTTCCGATACGTCCGAATCCGTTAATTCCTATTTTTAAATCTGACATGCTCTATTGTTTTGAATTAAATTATGTTGTCATTATTTCTGAAACTCGAATAAGCTCCTTATCTATTTTTGTATGCCCTTTTATAGCCTTACTGATAGGAGTTAATATAATTTTGTTGTTCTGTATACCTACCATAAAATTAGTCTGGCCTTCCAACAAACTCTCCACAGCTTTTACACCCATTCTACTTGCCAAGACCCTGTCATAACAAGATGGAGAACCACCACGCTGCATATGGCCTAACACAGACACTCTTACGTCATATATTGGCAAATGCTCCTCTACATATTCCTTAAGCTCAAAGACACTTTTGCCTATCTTATCACCTTCGGCAACTACAACGATACTGGAGGATTTTCCTGATTTTTTGCTTCGTTTCAACGATTCAAGCAAACGCTCAAGACCACGGTTAGCCTCAGGAATCAAAATTTCTTCCGCTCCTGCTCCAACACCAACGTTTAAAGCAATATGACCTACATCTCTACCCATAACCTCTACAAAGAAAAGTCTGTTATGCGAACTAGCTGTATCTCTAATTTTATCAATTACATCCACAACGGTATTCATGGCGGTGTCAAAGCCAACTGTATTGGATGTTCCAAATATATCATTATCAATTGTACCAGGTATTCCTATAATAGGAAAGTGATATTCTTGGTTGAACACCATAGCTCCTGTAAAGCTACCATCTCCACCAATTACAACAAATGCATCTATACCTTCTGCCTGTAATTGCTCGTAGGCCTTTTTCCTACCTTCTGGAGTTCTAAAGTCGTCACAACGTGCAGATTTAAGAATGGTACCACCCTTATTGATTATGTTGTTAACGCTTCTGGCATCCATCGGTTTAAAATCCCCTTCTATCATGCCCTGATATCCTCTATAGATACCTACGCAATCTACTTTCATGTAGGCACAAGTTCTAACCACGGAGCGTATTGCTGCATTCATACCAGGGGAATCTCCTCCTGAGGTCAAAACACCTATTTTCTTTATTTCTGAAGCCATTAAAAAAAACTAAGTCGCAAAACTAACAAACTTATTTGAATTCCAACTGTCTTATCGTTCTAATTTAACATCATGATAACTTAGCTCACATTTTCTTAGTTTTTTCTTTAAATTATAACAAACTTACACTTTAAGACCCCTAAACATTGAGAATACCATAAATTGAGGTTTCGCCCAAAACTATAACGTTTTCGTAAGTTTTTAGTGATTTTAATACGACGAAACACCCATTTGCAGTCGAAGACTGGGTGTCGTTATTTTATGTAAACGGTTTTAATTTAACCGTTTATCTTTTGGATAAAATCTTAATAGACTATCCTTACCCATTACGGCACTTGGCACTTCCTTTGGATCTGGAAGTTTTTCTTTGGGCTCTTCTTTTTTCAATATATTCTTAAAAAGCTCTCTAAAACTGTTAAAATCTACCTCATAAGAGATACCTACACCTTGCGTGTACCCTAATCTATCTGCTAAATATTCTTGTATTTCATTTTCTCGGTTGAAAAACTTAGCGCTCAAAGTTCCTTCTTCATTCAATAACAATTGAATTTCAAAATTACCCGCCACAACAGTTTCTGTGGTTCCTCCAACCGGAACCCCTACCTTACCATTAAAAAGTAAGCGATCACTTATTTGGGTAGATACAGTAACCCCTATCCTATTTTCTGTTTGATAATCTGCACTCCTATCTAAAATACCCTGCTCGTAAGACAACCCAAGGTTAAATTTGTCATTGTTTCCTAAAACTTGATTCAACAGCCCAGATGCCGACTGTAACAAGTTACCCGTTACCGCCTGCTGATCTATACCGGTTTGGTCATTTACAAAAGAACCCTGCGCCAATAGAAAAAGGGCATTTCGTTCTTCAACAGTGGGATCCTGTAGTCTATATTCCAGCTCTGACTGTACGATAGAATTTGTCCCCGGAAAATCAATATTAAACTCAATATCTGGACTTTCAAGGTCATTCGTTAACTTAATAACTACTTCTGTAGCTATTCGTCTAGTGTAGCCAGGATTATCCAATAAAGGTGCCGGATTCGCATTTAAAGCATATACTGCTTCTAGGTCTAACGTTGCTTTTAGCGGCTCCCGATCCCAAACAATAGTACCTCCGGGTTTTACTTGAAAAGTCTTATTGATTACACCTCCAAACTTATAATTGTACTGCCCTTCCACAACAACAAAATCGCCATACATTTCAAAAGCACCGCGGGTATTGATTCGGATTAATAAAATACCAACCCCACTACCCTTTAAGGAACTACCAGTTTTAGTGTCCGTAACAATTTCAACCTCGGCATCTGGCGTAACATCTAGATCAAACGTGAGCTCCAACCCTTGAAATTCATCAAGAATACGTTCTTCTTCAACTTGGTTTAATTGATTCTTTTCTACAAAATTTATGAATGAATAATCCCCTACGGATGCCACATCACTCAACGGAATCTTTAAAGAAGTCCCCTTAGCCGTTTTTCCTTCAACCTTTATATTCAGCGCCTTCGTTGGCCCAAATATTCTTCCTTTTCCATCTAAATAACCCGTACCATAATACAGAACCTCTTCCTCAAAATCTGTATTCAATATTAAAAGACGGTCATTCTTGGTGTCTACATTTAAATCTAGTACCCAATTATCAAAAAAGGAATGTGTAATTGTACCGTCTAATGTTGCCTTTGTTTTTTTATCTACATCAGTAATTTTAATCTGATCAAAATCAAACATTTGCTTATCTAGATTCACCCTAGAATTAGCCGCAAAATTATAATCTACATTCAGGTAGGGTATACCCAACCCAGCCTTATCCAAAGTAAGAACACCACTAAAATCAGGATTATCTACCGGTCCTTGAATGCGCGCATTACCACTAACAAAACCTCTAATATTATTTATAACATCCTCACCCAAGGGCGCAAATGGCTCTAAATCAAATTTATCTAAACTTACTAGCAAGTTACTGGTTGGTATATCCCCCTTATTACTAACATTGCCCACAACACTTAATTTCTCAAGGCCCTTGTCCGTAATTTGAGAATTTACAGCAAATTCAGTCAAATCTTTATTCCCAACAATGCCTACGGTGAGGTCCCCCAAACGCATATCATTGATTGAAAAATCTTCTACGGCCAAATTAGAAGACGGCAAATAAATGTTATCCTTTTGCAAAATATTTAAGGTACCGTTTACCTCTCCTTGCAACTTAAGACTGTCTATTGCAGGGGTTATCTTGTTAAGTGAAACAATTTTAAACTGCAGCTGCAAGTCTTTATATGTAGAATCTGCCAATTGTCCTTTTAACCTAATCTGCTCTTGCGCGCTATTGTTCATAACAATCTCGCGAATATCTATACTATCTAACGTACGGTTAATAACCACTTTGTTCTTATTGTCTCCGTCTTTATTAAGAACCCATTTGTTCCCTTTAAAGTTTACGTCAGATGTTTTTAAACCAATTACAGACTTATTGTCCTTGTTAAATGTGTGATAAAAGTTAAGGTTATAGCTATCATTCAACTCGCTACCTCCTTTAAATTCCGTCCTAAAAAACAAGGTATCCTTTAAAGTGGTATTAATTAGGTTGAAGTCTTTTACATCATAATAATTTGTAGATAGGTCGCTAACCGAAATATAGGTATTGAACAGCGGGTTTTTATTATCAATTTTAACATCAATATTATCTGCCTCATTACCAAATGCTACTATACTGGGCGATTTAAAGTTAAGTTTAAAATCACCTTCATCTGCCACAATTTTCCCCTTTATGAAGGTGTTGGGATCAAACTTAACCTCTGGAAAAAACACATCTACAATTTTATTATAGATTTTAAAATTAAACGCAAGGGTCTGTCCGTCAGAAATTTGAAAAGGTCTATAATTGGTATAAATACTACCTAAAGAGTTTTGAACTAAACGCCCTAATTCCTTTACCTTAAAATTACCTTTTAAATAGCCCGTAATAATATCTGGTGAGTTGATATCTATTACACGCATATTATTATCCTCAAAAGTGGAAGACACCTTAAAATCTTCAAAATAATAGATGTCATTCTTATTTTGAAATATGGTTTTGGTAAACTTTACATCTCCAACCAGATTATCTAGGGTATTCCCCGTAATATCCATATTTACATTCCCCTTAAATATAGAAATGCTATCGTTTATGAAATTTAATTTATTCAGGTCTGCATAATCAACAGAAGCAATAAAGTTAAAATTGTTTCTGGCTTCCCCAAAATCAGCAAGTCCTTTAAAACTAAACTGTATGTTTTCATCATTACTTAAAAGCGTACCGTCAAACAATTGCTCCTTTAAAATTCCCGAAACCTTTAAATCATTGTATTCGTAATCATTGAATTCTATAGCGTACACCTCCCCTATCACTTCCGTATTCAGGGTTTCCTGCACAAATCCTTGCCCTTCTACATTAAAATCCAAAGTTGTCTTCCCAAGCTGTTTATTATCTGTAAAATCGCCGAGGTCAAAATCAATTAGAGAAACGAAACCTTTATAGGTTGCATTATCTATATTATTGATGTCAGAAAGCTCAAGATCCGCATAGCTACTGCCTATTGCCGTATTTAGATTCACCTTGGCATCTATAGAGTTTTCAGTCACTACAGTATTGCCCCGTATAGTAAACTGCCCTAATTTTTGAAATGAAGAAGGTAACGATTTACCCAAAATATTAGGCATTAATGAACGTAACTCATAATAACTAGAAGTTACATTTTTCATATCTGCCCGCATGATAAAGGGCTGCTTTCTAACGAATAGGTTTTTAAAGTTAAAATCGCCTCGTATTCCTGTATTATCAGACTGTAAAAAAAGTTCGTTTGTATCTAAATCGTTTAATACACCACTCACTTTAGAAGAAAAATTAACCGTCTTTCCCTTTCCAAATTGATTATACAGTAGGTTTATCTCATCAAAAGCAACCTCAGAATCAACAAACTCTGCCGTTAGATTCACTTTATTCAAGAAATCTGCAAAATCTTTTCGTTCATAATCAAAAACCAAATCTCCTTTTAAATGAGAACCAATGGTCTCTATTCGCAACGAGTCAAAACGCATCTGTTGCTTAGTATACTTAAAATCGGTTGACATCTGCTTCACATTAATACCACGCTGACTGTTAAATGCCATACTATTAATATCTGCAGACACTTGAGGTCCTAAAATTTGAAAATCCGATGCCCCAATATTTAACGCTTCAAAATCCAGTAAAAGTTCATTTTCAAAATTTTCATCTATCAAACGAAAAGTACTATTGGAAATCTCAACATCTGAAGACGAAAAAAAGAAAGGATCCGTACCCGGTTTCCTAGGCTTTCCATCATTAAACTTATCTATAAACACCTCTAAGTTGGTATTTCTATTATCTAAATAAGTTTTCAATTTAAAATCGAGCTCGTCAATTTTAATATCACCAAACTCCAGTTTTCCCTTGCTCAGATTCCGAACACTCAGAATTGAAGTAGTAAGTTTGTTAACGTAAAAAAGTGTGTCTTTTTGGTAATCTTCAATATAAACACCCTCAAGGTTCGTATCCCAAGTAATCAGGGATATACGTAGTTTATCTATATTAATATTTGTTCCAAAATCTTTGTTTAGGGTATCAGTGGCATATTTGGCAAAACTTGTTTGAACGAACGGCAAAGAAAGTATGACTGTGCCCAAAATACAGATCAGCACGAGCACCATCATGGTTCTAATCAGTATTTTTCTAAGTTTTTTGATAGATCTTTATGTTTTACCTTTGCGACGTCAACTTTTATTCCAAACTCGGTGAAAAACGAAACTATTTATATTCTTGCTATTGAATCTTCTTGCGATGACACATCTGCCGCTATATTAAGCAACAAAAAAGTGCTCAGTAATGTTACGGCCACTCAAAAGATTCACGAGGAATATGGGGGTGTCGTACCTGAACTTGCCTCACGGGCTCACCAACAAAACATTGTTCCGGTAGTACACCAAGCTTTGAATAAAGCAAATATCGACAAAAAACTAGTATCTGCCATAGCTTTTACACGTGGGCCCGGATTGATGGGGTCACTCCTTGTTGGCACCTCTTTCGCCAAGTCTCTCTCATTAGGTCTTAACATCCCATTGATCGAGGTAAACCATATGCAAGCTCACATCTTGGCGCATTTCATTGAAGGGCAACCAGATGGCGCTCCAGAATTTCCTTTTTTAGCTATGACGATTAGCGGCGGACACACACAAATTGTCCTAGTTAGAGACTATTTTGACATGGAAATTCTAGGAGAAACCCTTGATGATGCTGTTGGTGAAGCTTATGATAAAAGTGCAAAAATTTTAGGACTCCCCTATCCCGGAGGCCCGTTGGTAGACAAATATGCACAAGAAGGAAATCCCAAGGCTTTTCTTTTCCCTAAACCAAAAGTTAATGGGTTAAACTTTAGTTTTAGCGGATTAAAAACAAGTATTTTATATTTTGTTCAAAAAGAAACCGCTAAGAACCCAAACTTTGTTAAAGAAAACTTGAACGACATCTGTGCATCCATTCAAAAAACGATTGTTCATATTTTAATGGATAAGCTCAAAAAAGCGGTAGAACAGACCGGAATTACTCAAATAGCTATTGGAGGTGGTGTTAGTGCTAATTCAGGTATTAGAAACGCGTTGAAAATGGCTGAGAAAAATAGAGGATGGCAAACGTTCATTCCCAAATTTGAATATTGCACGGACAACGCAGGAATGATAGGCATCGTAGGTCATTTAAAATACCAACAGAACCAATTTTCTAAGCAGGATGTTACAGCAAAAGCACGGTATGTTCTGTCTTCAAAATAAGTAACTCATCAAAATTTATCTAGTCGAATCATGAACTCAAACCGTTCAAAATTGTTTATACCTTTGTGCTATGCAACTATTTTATAACCCTGATTTAGACAAAAGTATTTCCCAATTCACTTTCTCGCAAGAAGAAAGTAGGCACATTGTAAAAGTGCTTCGCAAAAAAGAAGGCGATATACTACATATCACCAATGGGCAAGGCTATATTTTTGAATCTGAAATCTTATTTGCTGACCAAAAAAGATGCAAAGCTCAAATTATTTCCACTAAAAAAACATACGCCAAGGCACATTGGCTTCATATTGTGGTTGCTCCTACCAAAAATAATGACCGCTTTGAGTGGTTCTTAGAAAAAGCTACCGAAATAGGAGTGGATGAAATCACGCCCGTATTTTGCGATAGATCAGAGCGAAAAATCATAAAAAAAGAACGGTTAGAAAAGGTAATTCAATCTGCAATGAAACAGAGTTTACGCAGCTATTTACCAAAATTGAACGAAGCCATTTCTTTTAAAAATTTTATAGAAAAAGAACAAAGCGGACTTCTATTCATTGCGCATTGTGAAGAAGAAGAAAAAGTAGACTTAAAACGTAGAGTTGCACCAGACAAAGACATTACCATACTCATTGGCCCTGAAGGCGATTTTTCGCAAAATGAAATTAAAACTGCTTATGAGAAAGGTTTTCTACCCGTTTCTCTGGGCGAATACCGTCTTCGTACTGAAACTGCGGCAATTGTAGCCTGTACTACGGTAAATATGATTAATAACGGTTAATAATTTCCGATTTCATTTTACCATTGCTTGCTTTAGGCTTTTCCTGATTTTAGAGCGTATTGTAACATCGCCGTGTAAAACAATACACATAAGAACAATTCGTATCACCATCATAATTCATACATTTGATTTATGGTTATTCAGCTTGATTACAAATGAAACAACTTTCGTATTTCGTTATTATCTTCACCCTAGCATTAGCACAGGTTCAAGCGCAAGAAGTTGCTATTTTAAAATATAATGGCGGCGGGGATTGGTATGCGAACCCCACGGCCCTACCCAATCTAATTAGGTTTTGTAATGAAAATGCCGGTACTGAAATAAATGAGAAACCCCAAACCGTAGAAGTGGGTAGCAGTACTATTTTTCAATATCCGTTTTTACACATGACAGGACATGGAAATGTAGTTTTTTCCGACGAAGAGGCAGATAATTTAAGAACCTATCTTTTTTCCGGTGGATTTTTACATATTGACGACAATTACGGCATGGCCCCTTACCTAAAAAAAGCACTAGAAAAGGTTTTCCCTAACAGTACTTTAGAAGAGCTAGGTAGTGACCATCCTATTTTTAAAGAAATTTTCAAGTTTCCCGATGGATTACCTAAAATCCATGAGCACGACGGAAAAAGACCTCAAGCTTTGGGTGTTTTTCAAGAAAACCGACTCGTACTGTTATTCACTACAGAAAGTGATTTGGGTGATGGCTGGGAAGACCCATCCGTGCATAATGACCCTGAAGAAATTAGAACAAAAGCACTACAAATGGGTGCCAATATAATGAACTATGCCTTTAAAAATTAGTGAAAGACAAAAACCAAATTACTAATGGACGCAAAAACAATTAGCCAAGGTATTCTACGCTCAGTAGGCATTATACTTGGTGTAGCGCTATTACTTTACTTTTTATGGATGATACAATCCGTAATTGCATATTTAGCTATTGCAGCGGTAATCGCCCTAATAGGGAGACCCGTTGTATTTTTCCTTAGACGTAAATTAAAAGTGCCCAACACCTTGGCGGTTATAATTACAATGGTCCTAATGGTAGGTATCTTAGCCGGGATTATAGCCCTTTTTGTACCCTTACTTACCGAACAAGGTAAAAACCTTTCTTTACTAGACATAAATCAACTGGAACAAAACCTAGACTCCTTACATGATCAAATTGTGAATTTCATAGGAACCGCACCTAACGTGGTTGATGAAATTATTGAAGAAACGGACTTTGAAAAGACCATTGTAGATAGTTTAAACATTGGTTTTATCCCCAATTTTCTTAATTCATTTTTAAATGTATTAAGTACAGCCAGTATTGGTCTGTTTTCTGTTCTTTTCATCTCTTTCTTTTTCTTAAAGGATAGCAACCTTTTTCAAAGCGGAATCTTGGCTTTTGTAAACGAGAGTAACGAAAAACGAACCATTCATTCTATAAATAAAATCAATAATCTTCTTTCCAGATATTTTGTTGGTTTACTACTTCAGATTTTTATTTTGTTCATAATCTACACCATAACATTGCTCATTGTAGGTATTGAAAATGCCATTGTAATTGCCTTCCTATGTGCCCTGTTCAACATCATTCCTTATGTAGGTCCGATCATTGGTGGAGTCATCATGATCGTACTTACAATGACAAGTAATTTGGGCATGGATTTTAGCACTATAATTTTGCCGAAAGCAGGCTATGTTTTAATAGGATTATTAGTAGGACAGTTAGTGGATAATTTCTTTTCTCAACCTTTGATTTTTTCAAATAGCGTAAAGTCTCATCCGCTTGAAATTTTCTTAATAATAATTATTGCAGGACTACTCTTTGGGGTAGTAGGAATGATAGTTGCCGTACCCGGATACACCGCAATTAAGGTGATTTTGAAGGAGTTTCTATCCGAAAATAGGCTGGTTAAATCACTTACCAAAAGTTTATAGTTTTAGTTTGAATAAAAATATATTAAATACTGGTGTACAGGAATTTATAATAAAAAATAAGAGTGCTGACATCATGTCAGTTTTACTCAAAAAACCTATTTTCACCAATGTTTCCAATAGTGAACTGGCAGAACAGCTCGAAGCACGTAAAAAATCAGAAAAAAAACTACCAACTTGGTTTTCTGCCAGTAATATATACTACCCCAACAAATTAAATATTGAGCAAACTTCTTCCGAAATTACAGCGAAATATAAAGCGGATTTAGTCAGTGGAAAATCTCTTGTAGATGTCACTGGAGGACTAGGTATTGACAGCTATTTTTTCAGCAAGAAAACAGATCAAGTTCATCACTGTGAACTAGACCCAAATCTATCTGAAATTGCAGCTCATAATTTTAAAATTTTGGAAGCCATCAACGTAAAAACGCATGCGCAAAATGGCTTGGACCTTATAAAGAATTCTAAGACCAATTTTGATTGGATTTACATTGACCCATCAAGAAGAGATAATTTAAAGCAACGTGTTTTTTTACTCTCGGATTGTCTACCCAATGTTGTCGAAAATTTGGATTTATTATTCTCCAAATCCGATAATATTCTTATAAAAACAGCTCCCTTATTAGATATTTCCGCAGGAATAAATGAACTGAATCACATTAAGGAAATACATATAATTGCCATAAATAATGATGTAAAAGAATTACTATGGGTTTTACAAAAAGGGTATCATGGAGGCATTTCTATAAAAACTATAAATAAAAGCGCTCAAAACAATCAAACCTTTGATTTTCCCCTTAATTCCGAAAAAGAAGTGGTTTCTGAGTTCTCGAAACCATTAACCTACCTCTACGAACCCAATGCAGCCATCCTGAAATCAGGCGCATTCAAAATCATTGGCCAAGCAACACAATTAAAGAAACTCCATACCAACACCCATTTGTACACTTCAGATAAGCTGCTTGATTTTCCTGGTCGCAGGTTTATAATAGAAGACGTCCTTCCTTACAATAAATCGGCTTTAAAAAAAGCAGGAATCAAGAATGCAAACATAACTACAAGGAACTTTCCTGAAAGCGTAGCTACCATTAGAAAGAAGATGAAAATTAAAGATGGTGGAGAAATCTATCTGTTTTTTACCAAAGATTTTCTCGAAAACGTTATAGTTCTACAGTGCAAAAAGGTCAAATTTTAACACTCGACATTAAATTTTTATGTTAATCTTTAAATATTTTTTTAGAAATATTTAACACAAATGAAGCATGGACTAAATCTTACTAAAAATGGTTAATGGCCACAATATCAATGCATCTATAGATTTTCGAAAGTGTAAAATATTGACTCTTGCAACATTTTTACTATTGAAAGTGTCACAATCCAGTAAAAATAACCCTTACCCGGTTTTTAACATACTCATATTATTGTTACATTTATTTTTTGTTTTTCTTAACATTACGTCGGAAAAATAAGAATTTAATAAACTAACAAACAACACTCACATTATGAATCAAAAACGCGATTACAAATCGTTAAGGTCCAAGAGTAAAATCTCCTCACTGGGAATTGGGCTTTTCTCAATGATGATTTGCGCTGGGCCACAAAGTTCATTTGCAAACTCAAGTTCAGATCTCAAAATTGAGGTCAAGAACGTTTTTCAAACCACGGTAACAGGAACAGTTTTAGATAGCGGTGGAATTCCGCTACCTGGGGCAAATGTTGTGGTTAAAGGAACCACAAATGGAACTCAAACTGATTTTGATGGTAACTTCTCTTTAGATGTAGAAGATGATGCTATTTTAGTGATAAGCTATTTAGGTTTTGTTACTAAAGAAGTTCCTGTTGATGGCCAAAACACTATCAACATTACATTGGCTGATGATGCAGCCGCTTTAGATGAAGTTATTGTTACTGGTTACCAAACAGAGACAAAACGAGAAACAACAGCCGCCGTTTCCATTGTAAAGGCGGAAGAGTTAGCAGCAATTCCTTCTGGTAACGTAGAGCAGCAGTTACAAGGTAGAGTTGCTGGTGTTACTGTTATTACAAATGGGCAACCAGGAACTACTAGTCAAATCAGAATTCGTGGTTTTGGTGCTTTTGGAGGTAATGAACCGTTATATGTTGTAGATGGGCTTCCTGTATCAAATACTGAATTCTTAAATCCAGATGATATTGAAACTACTACTGTTCTGAAGGATGCTGCCGCAGCTTCCATATACGGAGCAAGAGCAGCAAATGGTGTTGTAGTTTACACAACCAAACAAGGTAAAAGAGGTAAGCGCAAGACTGAAATGACGGTAAACATATCTAGTGGTGTGACTGACCCTAATGTTGGTGGTGCTTTAGAAATATTAAGCCCTCAAGACCAAGCAAGGTATACCCACATAGCGTATGAGAATGATGCTTCAGTAAGTGGAGACCCTGTTGATTACAGACATCCTCAATATGGATCGAACGCAATCGCTACTTTACCGGACTATCTATATGCAGATGGAGTAAGTGGAGCTTCTGCCAGTCAGGTAAATCTTGCTCAGATTCAAGCTAATTATGAGAACGACCCCGATAATACTTTTTTGATTAAGCCCAACTTAGCCGGAACAAATTGGTACAAAGAAATCACCAGAATTGCTCCTATTAGCAGATTCTCCGTTGGGTTTGACGGTGGTACTGATAATGGTAGATTCTATTCTGGTATTTCAGGACAAAACCAATCTGGTATTTTACTTGAAAACGAATTTGTGCGTTACACGGCTCGTTTCAACTCAGAATGGGACATTGCACCTTGGTTGAGTATTGGAGAAAATTTCCAAGCCACTTATCGCTCTGTAACAGGAGGATTTGGCGGCGGCGGCGGTATTGGTGGTGCAGATGACGAATCTGTTATTCTATCAGCTATTCGTATGCCATCAATAATTCCTGTATATGATGAATTTGGCAGCTACGCTAGTACAAAAGCTGCTGGTTTTGGTAACGCTCGTAACCCTGTTCGCGTATTGAAAAATGATGATGGTGACGATAAAGCATATGCTGTTGGAGGAACAGGAAATATATATGTTCTTTTAAAACCAATTGACGGTTTAACAATTAGATCAAGCCTTGGAGGTACCTATTCCAATTCCTATTACAATTCCTATTCCTACAAGTATTTAGGAGATTCTGAACCTCAAGCAAGTAATGGATATAGTGAGGGTAGTAGCTACTTCTTCAACTGGACATTTACTAATACTGCTAGCTATGATAAGTTATTTGGCAAGCATCGGGTAAAAGCTTTAGCTGGTATAGAAGCATTAAATACGGGTAAAGGTCGTAATATAAGTGGTTCTGGTATTAATCCATTCTCTACAGATCTTGATTTTCAAAGTTTAAGCGTAGTACAGAGCCCTGTTGTTAACAGTAGCCAATTTAAAGGAGTAAACTTTTATTCTTTATTTGGTAAATTAGATTATAATTTTGATGATAAATATTACATTACCGGAGTTCTTCGTCGTGATGGATCTTCTCGTTTTGGAGAAAACAATCGATACGGAGTGTTTCCCGCAGTATCTGGGGCATGGCGTGTAATTGGTGAGCCTTTTTTGCAAGACCAAGAAGTTGTAAGCGATTTGAAAATTCGTGCTGGTTGGGGACAAATGGGTAACTCAAACAATGTAGATCCAAATAACCAATATTCTCTATATGCGTCTGATAGGTCAAGTACTTTTTATCAAACAACAGGGCAAGCATCTGGCACTGATGAAGGTTTTGCCGCAAGCCGTATTGGTAATCCTGATGCTAAATGGGAAACCAGTACAACTCTGAACATTGGTTTTGATGCCAGTTTCTTCAATAACAGATTAGAATTTATTTTTGACTGGTGGCAAAAAGATACGGAAGACCTTCTTTACCAACTACCATTACCAGGTGTTACTGGAAATTATGCAGCTGCACCTTCTGTAAACATTGCAACAATGTCTAACAAAGGAATTGATTTTGAAATTATCGGTAGGGGTAACTTTACTGAAGACTTTTCTTTTGAAGCTAGAGTAACAGGAGCTTTCTTAACGAATGAAATTGAAGAATTGGCGCCAGGTGTTGACTTTTTCGATGGTCCGTCAGTTAGAGATATTGTGGCCACTAGAAATGCTGTAGGTCATTCACTTTCTTCTTTTTATGGTTACAATGTAACCGGGTATTTTAATAGTCAAGCTGAACTTGATGCAAGCTCCTATGTAAATGAAGAAGGGGAAACGGTTGATGCTCAAGATGGTCAAGGTTTAGGTCGTTTCAAGTATGAAGATGTAAATGGTGATGGAAGAATTACTACGGATGACCGTAAATTTTTGGGTAGTCCAGTTCCAGATTTTACAGGAGGCCTCACTCTTAATTTTAAATATAAAAAATTAGAATTCGAAACGTACTGGTACACATCAATAGGAAACGAAATTTGGAACCAAACTAAATGGTACACCGATTTTTATGGAGTATTTGAAGGTTCTGCAAAAGGGCCAGCAGCTTTTAATTCTTGGACTCCAGAGCTAGGTAATAATGCTCAGGTTCCAAGATGGGAAAGTGCTTCTAACTTCAGCACAAACACAGTAGGTAACTCATGGTATGTTGAAGATGGTAGTTACCTTAGACTACAAAGGCTTTCTTTTTCTTATGATTTTAGAGGAGACCTAACCGATAAATTAGGTTTGACCAAATTAAAAATAGGTCTTTCTGCCAACAACATATGGACGTATACAAATTACAGTGGTATTGATCCAGGTGTTGGTGGTGGTGCTGATACCAACTTTGGTATTGATATAGGAAACTATCCCGTAGGTCCACAATATATGATCAATTTTGAAATTGGAATTTAATTCGATTACAATAAATCTTGTAAAGAATATCTGTTACAAATCGCATTTTAAAAAAATATTATGAAAACAAATTTGAATTCAAAAAAGATGGCCGTGCTTATGGTCTCACTACTCACCTTAAGTGTGTCCTGTAGTGATGAGTTTTTGGAAATAGCCCCAACAGGCTCCTTAGCTGATGCCCAAGTTAGCACAAGCGAAGGTATTGATGGCCTTTTAATTGGTGCCTATTCCATGATTAATGGAAACCTAGGTGGTAATCGTGGCTCTACTCCTAATCACTGGCTTGTAGGGTCCGTACTTGGAGGGGATGCCAATAAAGGAACTGACCCAGGAGATGGAGCTTCGCTAGCCACTTTCCAGAGGTTCCAAGCAGATGCTACTTTTTCAGAAGTTAATGGTTTGTGGACTGCACGTTATGAAGGTGTCAGCAGATGTAACACGGTTTTAAGTACAGTTGCTAAAAGTAGTGAATCTCTCCCTGCGGAAAAAATAACCGAAATTAGTGCTCAAGCTAGAATGTTACGAGGTCATTTCTATTTTGACTTAAAGAAAAACTTCAATAACATTGTTGTTTTTGACGAAACCGTACTCCCTACTGATATTGTTTTAATAGCCAATGACGGAGATGCTTGGGCTATGATTGAATCTGATTTTCAATATGCCTATGACAACCTTCCAGAAACTACTGATGCAGGAAGAGTAAACAAATGGGCTGCAGCATCTTATATGGCTAAAGCAAAGCTGTATCAAAAGAAGTATGCTGAAGCCAAAACATGGTTTGATGATGTTATTGATAATGGTGTTGCATGGAATGGCGAAAAGTATGCTTTGCTAGATGATTATGCGAAGGTATTCAACGCAGCTTTTGACAATCATGTAGAAGCGATTATGGATGTTGAATCTTCAAATCAAACAGGTGATGTAAAAAACTCTAACTGGTTTGATGATTTAAATTACCCTTACCTTACAGGTAACGCAGGACCTGGTGATTGTTGTGGCTTTTTTCAGCCTAGCTTTGAATTAGCGAATTCGTTTAGAACTGGAGCTGATGGACTTCCTCTATTAGATAAGTCCTACAACGACCCCGCTAATGCAGTAAAAAATGATATGGATATTGCTTCTACGGAACCATTTACTCCAGATGCAGGCCCTCTTGACCCTAGAATTGACTTTTCAATTGGAAGAAGAGATATACCTTATTTAGGTTGGAGGCCTCACCCAGGTCAAGCATGGATAAGAGTGCAGGCCTATGGAGGGCCATATTCGCCTAAAAAGTTTGTATACTATGCTGATCAGGAAGGTACACTTACTGACGCTAGTTCATGGACACGTGGATACGCTACTATGAACTATCCAATTATACGCTTTGCAGATGTATTACTGATGGCTGCTGAAGCAGAAATAGAAGCAGGAACACTTGAAAAAGCAAGGACTTATGTAAATATGGTCCGTGCCAGAGCGGCCAAATCTGAATTCTGGATTAAAAATGAAGATGGTACCGATGCAGCCAACTATAATATTTCAGAATACTCAGCTGCTCAGTTTGCCAACAAAGAATCAGCCACAGAAGCAGTACGTTTTGAAAGAAAACTAGAGCTGTCGGGTGAAGGGCATCGTTTCTTTGACTTGGTAAGATGGGGAATTGCAGCAGAAGAAATCAATTACTATCTTGATTATGAAGTGCAATTTTTACAATCTGCCTACTCCGGAGCGAACTTTACTGCTGGCAAAGATGAATATAGAGCTATTCCTCAAACCCAACTTGATTTACAACCAGGCGTTTTATCTCAGAATCCTGGATACTAATAATTTAATGTTACACTTAGAAAGCTGCTCAATTGAGCAGCTTTCTTTGTTTATATCTTAACCTTCTCGCATATTTGTAGACCTGTATATCTCTAGAATCAAATGAAAATAAATACCATTTCCAAAATATTATATTCCTGTTCCATTGTTATACTCTTGCTTTTTACTAGTTGCAAAGAGCAATTACCTTCAACTAGGTTTGTAATTGTAAACCAAAAAGTTTCTAATCTCGTATTCAATAATCAACTTATTGAAAATGATTCTATTAATATAATGGATAATGAATTCGTATATAATGGTGCGGGAGTTGCTCTAGGAGATATAAACGGTGATGGGTTCGATGACATTTTTTTTGCAGGGAACCAAGTTGAAAATAAACTCTTTTTAAACCTAAAAGGTCTGAATTTTAAAGATATTACTGAGACCTCCCTTATAAAAAAAAGAGATTCGTTACAATGGTCTTCTGGTGTATCCATTATTGATATTAATGCGGATGGATTGATGGATATCTATGTTTGTAATACTTTTAGGAAAAAGGAAAACAGAAGAGAAAACTTGCTATATATTAATCAAGGCAATAATTCCCAAGGAATACCTAGCTTCAAGGAAATGGCCAAGGAATATGGTATTGCAGATAATACATACTCGTCGCATGCTCAATTTTTTGATTTTGATAACGATGGTGATCTAGATTTGTTTATTGGTGTGAACCGAATTGAGGGTATTGACCCTAGTGATTTTAGACCTATTGAAGATGATGGCTCTTCCATGAGTAAAGACCGTCTCTATGAAAACGTTTTTGACACTATACTTAATAAACAGAAGTTTGTAGATATTTCTGAAAAAGCGGGTATTAAATTCCATGGTTATAGCCATAGCACTTTAATCAACGATTTTAATAGTGATGGCTGGCCAGATATTTATGTTGCTAATGATTTCTTAAGTAGTGATTTAATTTATATTAACAACCAGAACGGTACTTTTACTAATGAGGCGCGTAAAATATTTAAACACTTCTCTCTATCTTCAATGGGCAGTGATGCGGCAGACATTAATAATAATGGAAACCTAGAATTGTTTACTACTGAAATGCTTCCATATTATAACAAAAGAAAAAAACTGTTTCAAGGTCCTAGTAATTATCAGAAAGAAATATTCATTAAAAAATACGATTACGAAAAACAGTATGCACGTAATACACTTCAAACACAACTAGGAACCAATCCAGAAACAGAATTGCCTGTATATGCGGAAATAGCTATGTTAACAGATACAAAAGAGACGGACTGGAGCTGGGCCCCACTTTTTGCTGATTATAATAATGATGGGCTACAAGACCTTTTTATTACAAATGGCTTTCCTAAAGACGTAACAGATAGAGATTTTGGGGATTTCAGGGCTAGTTCAAGTAGGTTACTATCCAAAGAGAAATTACTTGCGGCAATACCCGAAATAAAGATTCCCAACTTTATGTTCAACAATCAAGGTAATTTAAAATTTAAAGATAGTACTAAAGATTGGGGGTTAAATCTGCCCACCTACTCAACCGGTGCCGCTTACGGAGACCTTGATCAAGATGGAGATTTGGATTTAGTTGTAAATAATATTAATGATAATGCACTGTTATTGGAAAACAAATCCAATGAACATGAAAAACATCAGCACTACCTCCGAATAAAATTGAATGGAAAGGAAAATAACCCCAATGCTATTGGGTCGTATATCGAAATTTTTTCGGATACCTTACATCAGAAAAAGTCCCTATTATCTGGGCGAGGATACCTTTCTCAACCAGAGCTCACTTTCCATTTTGGATTGGGAAAGAAGAAAAGTATAGATAGCCTGTTAATCACTTGGCCAAATAGGGAGTGTCAAATGGTTAAAACTACCGCAATAGACTCTCTCTTAGAGATTACATATAGCGCTCAGGCAATTCAGACCTATTCTCCTAAAAAACCAGAATCAAATACAATTTTTCAAAATGTTACCCATAAATATAATCTAGAACATCTTTCTTTAGATCATGATTTTATTGATTTTAATTTTCAAAGCACCTTACCTCATAAATTTTCGCAATACGGCCCTTCTCTTTCTGTAGGCGATATAAATAATGATGGCTTAGAAGATATGTTTGTTGCCGCAAGCAGGAATTTTAAAGAAAAATGGTTTATTCAAAACCCTGACCAAACTTTTAATCAAATTGAAGTTGCCTATAAAAAATCCGATGAACTAGAGGAAGAAGATGCAGGAACTCTACTCTTTGATGCAGATAAAGATGGTGACTTGGATTTATTCATAGCTCGTGGTTGCGCACAATATCCTATTGGCCATAATTATTATCAAGATATTTTAATGATAAATGATGGAAATGGTCATTTTTCTAAATTAGAAAATGGCCTCCCAGAAATGAAAACAAATTCATCTACAGTTAAAGCCGCTGACTTTGACCATGATGGAGACTTAGATTTATTTATTGGAAGTAGAGTATTACCCTTTTCATACCCTATGTCCGATCGTTCTTACATTTTACGAAACGATAGTACTAAGGATAAAATCAAATTTACAGATGTAACTAAAACAATTAATCCAAATCTTGAATACCCTGGTTTGATTAGCGATGCCCTTTGGACCGATTTTAATGGTGACTCTTGGCCTGACCTTATTTTAGCTTCAGAATGGGCTCCCTTACGTTTTTTTAGAAATGAGAATGGTAAATTATTTGAAATAACAGCCAGCACAGGAATTCAAAAACATTTTGGCTGGTGGAATAGTCTAGCTGCTTCCGATTTGGATAATGATGGAGACATAGACTATATTGCTGGAAATGTTGGGAATAATATAAACTTCAAAGGTTCTAAAAAAGAACCTGTACGTATTTACGCAAAAGATTTAGATCAGAACGGCTCTATTGACCCACTAATTTCTTTTTATCTTAGAGATAGCATTGGCACAAGAAAAGAATATCTCTACCACCCTTGGCAAGATGTCACCAAACAATATGTGGGAATACGAAAGATTTTCAATTCATACGGTGCATTTGGAGAATCTACACTTCCTGAAATGTTTACGGATGGTCTTCTAGATGACGCTCAGGTAGACTCCTTAACTTATATGAAAAGCTCATGGATAGAGAACTTAGGAAATAATCAATTTAAAATACATCCATTACCTATCCAAGCGCAGTTTGCACCGGTCTACGGAATTCTGCCGTTGGATTTCAATACGGACAACCTAACTGATATTCTTCTAGTAGGTAACGATTATGGTATGGAAGTACAGCAAGGGCCTGCAGATGCTTTTATAGGAATCTTGCTTAAAAATAATGGCAATGGTCGTTTTGTTCCTGTCTCCTTAGACAATAGTGGTTTCTTTATACCTGGAGACGCAAAAGCACTGGTAAAGTTAAGAGGTGGTGCCGAAAAAACACTTATAACTGCCTCTCAAAACAATGACTCTTTAAAAGTATTTTCTAAATCTAAGATATCCAATACAAAAACCTTTACATTAAAACCAAATGAAGTGAAGGTTTATTTAGACTTATCTAACGGCAAAAAACAGATGCATGAATTCTACTGGGGAAGCACTTTTCAATCTCAGTCAGGAAGGTTTATTGACATAAACTCTGATTATAAAAAAATTCGTTTCTATAATAACAATGGTAATCTAACAAGGCAATTTCAGCCTTAAATTAATTTATAAGTAGATTTTCCAATATCAACATATCCCAAGGATTATCTTCATAAACCTGTGCCAATTTACTGGGCACAGCCGTGAAATTAAAAGTTGCACAACTTAAAGCTATATCTATGTCTCCGTCTTGATCAAAATCTCCTGAATCTATCAAAAACCATCGCCCAGAAAAATCACTTCCTAAAATTTTAGTTTCAAACCTAAACTTGTCCTGATCTACATTTTCCAAATAAACAAATGACATTTCTGGATGGTTTTTATAATCAGGAAAAGTTGAAATTAGACCAAAATCTATATCCCCATCTTGGTCAAAATCCGCACTAACAGAACGTGTGGCTCCATTTAAAGGAAAGAAAAAAATCTCTTCAAAATTATTAGCTCCATCATTCAAATGAATACGCATCCCATGGTATGGTTTTAATACTGGGGTTTTATCTGCATTGTCCCCATGAACAGTAATTATATCTTGATCTCCGTCGTTGTCGTAATCAACCATTTCAAACCAACTACTGCCATATACCGGACTAAAATGAATTACTTGTTCAGATTTAAAATTCAAACTATCAGTTTGATAGAGAATTGAAACCCCCTCATTTCCCTGAGCAGTCATAACAACAATATCACTTTTTCCATCCCCATTCATATCTCTTACAATTGTCCTTATAGTTCCAGGTTGCCCCAATAATATTTTCTTTTTAAAAATATTACTTGGTGACTTAGATATTAACGATAAGCTACCCGTTAAATTTCCATATTCGCAGACCAAAATTTCATCTATACCATCTTCGTCAAAATCATATACGCTAGTATGAACAGGCCTATGAAAATCAATTGGTAAAGATTGAACCGTATTATCGTTAATTTCAAATATTCTTCCATTAACAATTTCCGTAGGACTTAACGACCCAATAGATGTAACGTACTGTATGCTATCATTTTCAATAAAGCTAGAAATAGGCCCACTTCCATTAAGGAGTTTCTTTAAGCTTTTATCCTCTTTATCGTATTCAAATACCCGTCCTCTAGTGTCTGCAATGTTCAATTTATTTTTTACTGTGTCGAACTTTGCAAACATAATCGAACTACCATCTGAACTATCTACATCAACAGGTGAGAATTCAAAATTACTAAGTTCGGCCACCTGAATTTGATACTGGTTATTTTTCAAACTATCTGGAGCAACGGAAATTATATATTCATTAAGTAACTTCCAATCTTCTAGCGAAGTTTGAGGCTTCACACTATATATACCCGAATTTAGAATAGCATGTTGCTCTTGAAATGAAAAGCCACCGAGTAGATTATAGTCAGAAACACTAATACCCATTCTGGCTCCCATTTCTGGCAGTACTTGATCTCTCCATAAATTCTTTGGCAAATCTTTAATCCTTGGTAAAGCATGACAACTAGAACATTGGGTCACAAATAATTCACCCCCTTTTTTAGACATATTCTCTGAACAACTCACAAAGAATAATATCGGAATTATCAATTGTACAAAACCTTTCATTAAAATATCGCTAATAAAAAAGAGATTAAATTTTGAAACAAATAAAAACAGACAGGGTACTTTTTCCTAATTTAGACCTAATCAATCATTTACTCACTCCTGTCGTTCCTGTTCCATAAACCATTCATATAGCTCATCATCTTCATAAGCTTTAATCCAAGAATCGTGGCCAACGCCAGGATATTTGGTAAAACGAATGTCATGGCCCATACTTTTTAATTTAGAAACCATGGTTTCCGATTCTGAAATTGGAATGGATTGGTCTTCCTCGCCATGGAAAACCCAAATGGGCATTTTCTTATCTATCCAAGAAGCATAGGGCAAAGGTGTCATTCCACAAACAACGGCCATGGCAGCAAACTTTGTAGGGTACTGAACGGCCATTTCCCAAGCCGCCCCTCCTCCTCTACTGAGTCCGGTTAGATAAATTCTATTTTTGTCCACGCGATTGTTCGCTACTATAGTATCTAGTAATTGCATTACGGAACGTGTGTTCCACCACATTTTCTTTTGCGGATTCTGGGGCGCTAAAATCATGAAAGGAAACTTCTTCCCTCTTTTAATTAATTTAGGCGGTCCATTTCTTTTTACATATACCAAGCTATCTCCTGACTCTCCCCCGCCATGAAGGAATAACAGTAAAGGATACTCCTCTTCCGGCTTTTCATCATATCCTTCTGGGAAGTATAAATAATAGCTATAGTTCTCTTTTATGACTGTTTCTTGTTCAGCATCAACCAATTTATATTTTGATTGGGCAGCACAACTCTGTAACACAAAGCAGAGTAAAATGAAATATAATCTTTGCAGCATTTATAAATTCTTATCCGCAAATAGATATAACGGAATTCATCGGTTAAAATACGATATTAAAAAGAGCGCTAATAAGAAACGGATGCCTAAATAGGCATCCGTTTTTTAATTTAGTATTTAATTAACTTTTATCGATACAGGGTAAAGTGGCCGACATATCGAATATCTCGTTCATCGTTTTGATTTACAACATACCAATAGTCACCAGTTGGCAGTTCTTTACCTTCATAAAGACCGTCCCATTTACTTACATCGTCTAGTTCCGCAACTACCCTACCATAACGGTCATAGATAATAACTTCAATATCTGGGAAGAACTCACGGTTACCCGGTGCCCAGAAATCATTTTCATTATCACCGTTAGGCGTAAAGAAATTAGGTATTTCTAACATTCCAGTAAATTCAAACGGTATAACAGCAACTGCCACACAACCATTTTGGTCTACTACTCTAATTTCAACCTCACCACTCTCTGTGGTAGTATATATACCTTCACTACCGTAAGACTGTCCGTCAAAGAAGAACTCATAGCCTCCAAAACCGCCTTCTGCTGTTGCGGTAATCTCATTTGGACCGGTTTTTTCCGCTATCAACGTTAATGGATCATACCCTTCAATGGTAAACTCAACAAAGTTGGTACATCCGTTTTCATGATAAATGTAAACGGTATGGTCGCCTGCAGGTAAATCACCCCACGAACGCTCGGTTGTCGCCAATGCTGTAATAGCATCAGATGGATCAATAGGGTTCAATGCGAATAACAATTCCGGAATCAAACTCTCTTCTTGCATCTGAACCGAAGCCGTACTATTAGGGAATATACCTTCACAACCGTATTGAACTAGAGGTTCTGCTGTTAAATCTACGCCTATTTCTATAGGAATAAACACATTTGTACTACAGCCATTGGCATCTTGTACAAAAACAATATACCCTTCGCCTCCTATTAAGTTATCAAAGTATAGATTATCATTTCTTAAGAACACTTCTGTTCCATCAGAATTAGGACCAACTAAACGGGTCTCATAATACTCATCTAATGTTGTTGGGTCTACAAATGGCGTACCACCGGTTACCGTGATTTGTGCGGTACCATCTTCAAAACCGATACACGTTTCAGGCGTTGTACTGAAATCTGCTACTTCTAATTCTTCAGGTTCATTAACCGTAATTTCAAAAGTCTGCGGACAACCTTCTGCATCTTGTGCCAATACCGTATACGTAGGATTACTAGGCGTGTTAGCTGGTAAATCTGTAAATGTATATACCGTTGGGTTATCTGGATCACTAAAGAACTCACTTAAATTAGGCTCTATAGCAAACTGTACCAAACCTGCCGTAGCACTTGTAACCTCCATGGTAATGGTACCATCGCTTTCTCCATAACAGGTTGTTGGCGTACTTGATTCGACAATATTTACCGGTATGGCAGGGTCTATGGTAAACGGTAATGATACAACCCCACAATTTAGACGGCTTATTACCGAGATATAGTACGTACCTGGCTCCAAGTTTTCGAATGTTCCAAAATCTTGCATTGGTCGATTACCATAAGTAGGTTGTAATTCTGCAACAAACGCATCCTTTGAACCATCTGGATTGGATGGGTCTGGATCAGTATCATAAATACGGAATTCGTATATACCCGTACCTCCATTCGCAATTGCTTCTATTCTACCATCTACTTGATCAGAACAAGAAACATCAAATGTAGGCGAAGCTGGATCTAAAGTTAATGCCTCTGCATCAGTAATAGTAATACCATTGGTCTTAATAGCCAAACAAGAGCTTAAGCTACCTTGCTTACGAACCTCATAACGATATGCCTCATTAATATTCCCAGGTATTCCCGTTTCAACAGGCAAACCGTTGGAGTCTGTTCCACTTATATTTGACCAAACGATACTTGGATCTCCCGGTGGCACATATAATGGATGAGTATCAGGATAAATTCTACGGAATTCATATGATCCACCCTGGGGATTATTTACTCTAATCATCATAGTAGCAATATTACCACAAGCAGGAACTGAAGTTTGAATTAAGGCCGGATTAATTGGTGGTGGCGGAATTACCTGAATAGGTGCAGACACAACACCACAACCTAAAGTAGACGCTACTTCAACCGCGTACCATCCGCCAGGAATAACTCCTGATGTACCAGAGAACTCTGGATTAGTTTGATAACCTGTCTCAGTCACAATATCAGTATTATTATCACTTCCTAAATGCAACAATCTATATTGGTACCCCGCTCCTGGCACGCCACCAATTGCGCCTGGTGTTGAACTATCCGTTGGATCAACGGCTAATATAATGGCATCATTACCAGTCGGGCATTCCAATTCTCTGGTGATTATAGCCTCTACCTCTATTGCAGGCACAGCTTCCAATTCTATTTCCATAGAATCGGTACAGCCTTCAATATCCCTGACCGTAACACGGTAGTTTCCACTAGAAAGTCCTGTAAACGTATTGTTGTCTCCGTTTGCTGCGAAAGTAGCATATGAAGCATTGGAGTGTGGCGCAAAACCACTACCAACGGTAGCTTCATATTCCAACATATATTCATATGGAGAAGAATCCCATCCTCCTTGAGGCGTAGCTACAATTTCACCTAAATCATCACTACAACCAACACGACCAATTTCCTCTAAAGTAGCTATAACTAAAGCTTCGCTAGGCGTTGTTAAAGTAGTTGCATTACTGTATACATCACATCCCGCAACTGTCTTATTGCTCTCACGTATAACCACACGGTGGTTTCCTCCTTCTAACCCCGTAATTATAAAAGGATTTCCGTCTGTAGCTATATCAACAATTCCATTTGAGTTTCCGTTAACAGGAGTACCAAAAGCACCTCCAGTAAATCCTGGATCACTAGAATCGTATACCCAATATTCATATTCTCCTGTAAAGCCGCTTACGTCAATACTTAATTCACCCGTTGTAGTTCCAAAGCAACTTACAGCTTGTGATTCTGTAATTGTCACCGTTGGTAACACAGGTTCATCTACCACATAAGCAGCTATAGGATACGTACAACCTCCTATATCGTTTACTTGTAAATTGTACTCACCAGCAACCATAGGTAAATCAAATTCTACAAAACTACCGCTTGGTTGGGTCTGATCAGCTACTGGAGCTACAGAAAAACCTTGATCTTCAATAATAAAGTTGGTACTCCCCGTTACAGTTACACGAACTCGCTCCGGATTTTCACAATCCATTGGAGACACTTGAGTAATTGTCGCTGTTACATTATTAGGAGGGTCAATGACCACATCTGCACTAATATACTCACAACCATTACTATCAATTGCATAAACATTAAACGTTTGCGTTGTGCCATCATCAACAATCACAAAATCCATCGTATTGCTACTTGTTGTTTGGTAGCTATCCGTTGCGTTTATCTTAAATCCATAATCTGCGCCATTCCCTACTTCAACACCATCAACAGTTGCTGTAAGTATTGTGGTACTAAATCTGTTAGCACCAACTTCACATTGCAATGTACCAGCGGTAGCAGTTATGCTGAAAGCCGGTGGTTCGTTAATAACAACCTCTTCCCTATCATAGCAATTTCTATCCGTCACTACCTCTAGTACATAGGTGCCTGGAGTTAAATTTATAAAGGAACCTGAATTATTGGTTTGATTACGAGAACTAACGTCATAATCAGATGGCATGGAAGCTAAATTAGTATTGTACAAGTTGTATTCCTTAATACCATCTACATCCGTACCCGCTACAATCGAAGCAGAAATACTTCCATCATCTAAACCATTACAACTTACGTCCGTTGCTCCAGTATCAGCAATAACCGGAGTTGTTGGTGCTGATCTAATTATATCATCAACGGTAACCGTACAATTGGTACCTGAGCCATCAACAACCTGATTGTCTGTAACCTCAACCTGATAGTCTCCAGGGGGAATATCTGGGAAAATACCATCATTGTTGGAATCGGTGATATCAAGGGCTGGACCGGAAATCGGAGTACCCGTCAATCGATACGTAAAATCACCACTACCACCATCGGCCGTAATTGTTACAATACCATCGTCATTCTCACAATTCGGTTCTGTACTAAAGTTACCAGATGCAGAAAGTACTTGAAATACCTCTGCAATGCCATCTACACTACATCCATTTGCATCAATAATTTCGAAAGGATAGTTACCCACACTATTGACCGTAAAGGTCGCGATGGTGGGTGTGCCTGCAGACCCTGAGTTAGCCACGGTCTGACTTACACCATTTAAGGTAAACGTAGGCGTATCAAAATCTCCGGGCAAACTAAGTTCTATATTAAATCCAGTGGCAGCCGTAGTAACTACATCACATGCGTTGTTCACAACAGGTGGAGTCAATGGTAAGTCAGGGTTTAACTGTACAATTGCCGCCGATGTACTTGCTGGGCACCCCCCTGCATCCATAACCCAAATATCATAGGTAATACCACCTATAGAACCTGCCAATTCTTTGGTTGGTGAACTGTCAAATTCTGAAGTCGCTGGTGGAACACCAGGAGCTAACATACCTTGTTCCACAAAAGCAAACTCATAAGGTGCGGCTCCTCCATTTGCTCTCACCGTTATTTGACCTAAAGCATTACAATTTGCATTTTGATTATCAATAACATCAACTCGGGGTAAATTTAAAATAGCTTCTGCTTCATCTCCATATGAACAATCACCAGCATCTTCAACCGCTATGCCGTAACGACCTGCTGGAACAGATAAATCAGTAGCTAAAGTTGTCAACGGTGATCCTGTTACATCATACACAACTTCGCCTGTATCTAGATTAGTAATAACAACATCAAAAGGAGCAATTCCTGTGGTTATAGTATAGTTTACCCCTACGTCACCATTTCTACAGGTAGCGTTATCAACTGCAAGAACTACGTCTCCGCCAGGCCCTTCAGGTAAAGTTATAACCTCTTGATATTCACAATTCGTTGCTGTATCTCGAACTTCTACCGTATAAGAAGTTCCCCATAGTAGGTTATTAAAGCAATGTTCGTCTGGTGAGCCAGGTGCTTGATTTGGCGTTTCCCAAGGTAAAGCTGGATCTTCTAATAAACGAATCTCATAGCTTCCAGAAGTACCACCTGTAATATCAACACATACCGTTGTACCGCCAGGGGTACAAGTAGCAGGTGGCGTTGGATAGTCAGGAATTATATCCAAACTAGCCGAATCAATCGTAAAAGGCTCTATATCATTACAGCCTCTTGAGTCTAAGATAATTACTTGGTAATTTCCTGGAACAAGGCTTGAGTCGTTTATCGTTAGTGAAAAATCAGTATCTGCTACATCGTTTTGAGTGTAAATAGCGTTACCAAAATTATCCTCAATGACTACAGTATAGTTCTCTACTCCTACTGTTGGTAGGTCTATTATTACTCCACCAGACAAATCTCCTGTAGTACAAGTAGCATCAATTGGTGTTACCGTTGCGTCTGGTGCACCTATAGGATCTGTCACTACCGAAACTACAGTTACTGCCGTGACACAATTTCTTGAATCTTTCACAACATACTCATAATCTCCTGCCGCCAAACCTGAATAAACAGTCTGATCAGAGAAAGCATAATCAATAGCATCACCTGTTGCACTATTCGGATCCAATGGATTAGACTGTAACTCACCTACAGGTGCAAATACAACCTCAAACGGCGGTACGCCTGAAGACACTGTTGGTGTTATCTCAACAAAACCGCTATTGGCATCACCACAGCTAGGGCCTACTATTCTAGGTGTTGCGGCAATATTGGTAGGTTCTACAAAGGTTAAAGGTTCAGAGATATTACTACAACCATTATTGTCCGATACCTCAACCGTATAATCTCCAAATTGAGTAAAATCCATAGTATACGTAAACGTATTGGATGGAAGTTGATTTCCAGTATGAGCTGCAACCGCAACACCATCTCTAAATATGGTGTACGAGGTAGAGGTTAAATCAGAAATATCTCCACCAGAGACTGTAATTTGCATTTCTCCATCACCACCACAGTCAATTTCCCTGTTCAAATCTAAGCTTACCTGAATCTGTGGCGGTATTCTAATAGATACTGTAGAATCAGTACAGTTATTACCATCTACCACATCAATTGTGTAATTACCCGGAACTAATCCTGTAAAGGTATGTGTGCCGGCAGTACCAGGCGACACTAATGTTCCTCCATTAATACGATACTGATGTGTTGATATATCCGCAGTACCCGCAGTAGAAGTAACCGTTATTTCTCCGTCACTAGTAGGGGAATAACAATAATCTATTGCTCCCTCTGAAATTGTAGGTGCATCAACCCTTGTTAGCGTAAACGTTGTTGACTCCGAACATCCTTCGATATCGGTTACGGTTAAAGTATATGTTCCTTCTTCAGTTAAACCATTAAAATTACGTCCTGTTTTTGGGCCTTGTACGGTTCCACCAGGCCATTCCAATTCATAATTATATCCGCTGAAACCGCCAGTCGCTGTTCCTGTTACCCTTCCAATATTATTATTTTGGCAAGTCATGGCAGTCTCTGCTACAGTAATACCTAATGGTGTTGATGCTTCTTCTACATCAAAGGATATAGTTGATGTACAATTGGTTTCATTATCGGTTACTGTAATTTCATAGGTCCCAGCACCTAAGCCTGTAATAGGAATTTCTCGATCACTACTTGTACCACTTATAACTGATGTACCTGGCAATTGAACAACTGCATAGTTGTAATCTGTAGCAAAACCGTCTATTATAAATGCGCCATTACCATCGGTTGCACTAGGGCAAACACGTCTATCCCCACCAGATTTAACTTGAGCCCTAATAGAACTAAAGCCGCCTGTGGTGAAACTTGCTGTATGGGTACAACCACTATCATCTGTAATTTCAAATTGATAAGAGGTGTCTAAATCCAAACCAGGAAAAACGTTACTTGCTTGTGCTGGAGGTAGTGTCGTTGCAGGGTTAGATGAAATAATTTCATATTGTGTAACTGTATAAGTTGCAGGTAATACATTTACAGTGACCCTACTTGTTCCCGAAGCACAATCTAGATTGTCTTGAGCAAAAGTTATAGAGTCCGGAGGAGTTGGCTCCGTTACATCTATTGGTGTTAATGCTTGAAAACATCCCGCGTCATCTTTTACATAAGGTATATAATTTCCCGGTGTTAAACCCGTAAAAGTTGTTCCTGCCTGGTAGGTAACGTTATCTATACTGTACTCATATCCTGTACCCGAACCTCCACTTGCTGGTGTAAAATCAATGATACCACCTCCATTTACGCACGTATAATCTTGGGTTAAAGAAGCAGAACTGCTCAGTCCACCCGCCGAAGTAACGGTTACTGCAGGTAAAGATAAAATACAGGTAAAAGCACCTTGAGAATATTGAACTTCAACTATATTATAAGTGCCATCTGCAACAGGAATGGTAGAAGAACTAGTAAACGGATCACCCGCATTATTCGTTGCTCTAAATTCTAAATTAAAACCTTTTGGATCGGTAACGTTAAAGTCAACTTTTCCTCCACCATTGGTACACGTACCAACAATATCTGTTGCGGTAACATCTGGTGGATCTAACTCTGCTACATATTCAGACTTTTCGGCTGTACAGCCTTGATCATCGGTAATAAAAAAAGTGTAGGTACCAGGGCCGGTAACCGTATATGAACTTGTACCCGTGAAATTACCTCCAGAATCACCACCATCACTTACAGTATAGCTATAAGTACCCGAACCTCCTGATGGGGTTACATCTATATCTATACTAGATATGGTAGAACATCCAAAACTCATACCATTGGTATCTGTTGCTACTGTAATAGGGCTTAAACCCGTACCTACTGTAATTGGGTTACCACTAGTATCTGCATATTCTATAGGAGCTGCAATACCATTAGGAATGTCTTCTTTGCAATCATTGGTTTCTACCTTTACGGCATACGTACCTTCACTTACTGCTCCAAAAGTATAGGTATTACTAGAAATGGTAGAGGTAAACTCTATTTCCGCACCACTATCATCTAATAAGGTATATACATACGGACCAGGAACTTCAGGGTTAATAGAAACATCAATAGTACCTGTCTCTCCACTACAAACAGGGTTTGTAAAGGTTACGTCAATGTCAATATCTACTTGCTCAATTTCAATAGGGCCAATTAAATATTCACACACCTGCCCAGAAATATTCAATCTTGCTTTAACAGTATAGGTACCTGGGTCTAAATTTGAAAAAATAGAAGAAGATTGGTAAGGCCTTACAACCGTTCCACCTTCACTAAGGTTAAACTGATAACTATTAGGAAGACCCGTAATTTCTATTCTACCCGGATTATTACAAACAAAATCTTTTGATGAAACCCCGTATGATATGGTACTTTTCTTAACTTTAAAATAGTACCAAGTACCGCCATTAACTCGCACCCTATACTGAGCACCTGTAGATTGATTAACCGAACTTGCATCAAGTGTATAACTAGTTGGAGAACCTAAGCCAGTCCAACAACTTGGAGTTCCTGTAGAGCTAGGACAATCTTCATCAACATTAAATGGACAGCTTCCTGAAGGGTTAAGAACCTGCCACTCCCTACTACCACTAGTACTTAATGAAATAACTCTGTCATCAGAGTCACCACAAAGGTTAAATCGTGCAACCGTAGAACCATCAGCAGCACAACCTACTTCTTCATCGGCATTCTGAATAATGGTCGAAAACATAGGAGCAGCAGCGGCTTCTTTAGCCGTGCCACTTTTCAGAGCCTTAGTTGAAATGGTCTTTGCATTGTCGGCAGCTTCGCTTTTAACTGAAACCACCTCTTTAACGGCAGAGGCTACTTCAGCATAAATGTTGAAAGCCTTCTTGCCGGCTATAGCAGAAGTACAAACCACTGAAAAGGTCATTAACAGTAGCGCGTACAGAATACGCTGTGTTTTTTTTGGGAGCATAGGTTAAGTCATTTTAAAAAGAAAATGAGCGATTTGGGGTGCATCACTTTCTCTCTGGTAATTCTTTTAAACTTATAAATTCTCGTTATCTTTAACCATAACGGGATACCTTAATAATATCATTTAACGTCAAATTATGCGAAATAGTGTATTAACCATAGCTTTAGCCGCTATAACTCTTAGTTATTCTTGCGCACAAGACACTGAAAACAAAGTAGATACCCCAAAAAACACCCCATACACCGCTCAACTACTGATCGATGAACTGCAGACGCCTTGGGGTTTCGTGTTTTTAAACGAGAATGAGCTACTGATTACCGAAAAATCTGGAGAACTTATCCATTACAAAAACGAAAAAAAAACGAATGTAAAAAACGTTCCTGAAGTTTACGAAAGAGGCCAAGGTGGACTATTAGACATTGAATTACATCCAGATTATGAAAATACGGGTTGGATTTATATTTCTTATGCATCAGAAGAAGGGATAGAAAAAGGAGGACATACGGCCCTTATGCGATGTAAACTGAATGATAATACTCTGACTGACAAAGAAATACTTTATAAAGCATCACCAAATACAACCAAGGGCCAACATTTTGGTTCGCGTATTGAATTTGACAATGATGGTTACTTATATCTATCTATAGGCGAACGTGGTGCCCGAGATGAAAACCCCCAAGATATAACGCGTGATGGTGGTAAAATATATCGATTTTATGACGATGGAAGAATTCCAGAGGATAATCCTTTCGTAGGAAAAGAAGGTGCCAAACCTGCCATTTACAGTTACGGACACCGTAACCCTCAAGGCTTGATTAAACATCCTGAAACCGGTGAAATATGGGATAACGAGCATGGTCCAAAAGGTGGAGATGAAATAAATATTATTAAAGCAGGTGCCAATTACGGATGGCCTCTGGTTACTTATGGTGTAAATTATAGTGGTACTTCTATCACGGATAAAACCGAGATGGAAGGCATGACACAACCTATTCACTATTGGGTACCTAGTATAGCGCCAAGCGGCATGGCGTTCGTAACTACAGATAATTACGAAGGTTGGAAAGGAAGTATTTTAGTTGGTTCATTAAAATTCCAATATATGGAACGCCTAGAAATGGACGGCACCAAAGTTGTAAAACGAGAAAAATTATTGACGGATTTAGGTAGGGTACGCGATATCAAGCAAGGTCCAGATGGGTTAATCTATGTGGCCGTTGAAGGAAAGGGAATCTATAAGCTAGTTCCTAAATCATAAACAAAACACCATTTACCAGTTATTTAAAAATACCGTTGAAACAACAAAAATGAAAAATCGTTTTAGTTCCTTAGTTTTTTTGATTTTGATGGGGTACTTCGCACAAGCACAAGAACCTGAGTTAGCAGAAAGTATGCTACGAGGCAGTGAAATCTATGCCGATTTCTGTGTTACTTGTCATTTAGAAGAAGGTGAAGGTATAGCAAGCACCTTTCCTCCCTTGGCAAAATCCGATTATCTCGCTCAAAACCGACAGGCAAGTATTCATGGCGTAAAATACGGTCAGCAAGGACAAATGATTGTAAACGGAGTCACCTATAACAACATCATGCCTTCCATGGGGCTTGAAGATGAAGAAATAGCAGACGTCATGAACTACATAATGAATTCATGGGGGAATTCTTCAGACAAAATAGTAACACCTGAAGAGGTAGAAGCTATTAAGAAATAAGCCTATGCGCCAGCATCAATAGCCGCTTTTACAGACCCATGCTTTTTAAGTAATTTCTCTGCTTTATCATAATCAATACCCAAACCTTCAGAAACATAGCGTGCTCCCCTATCTACCAATTTGCTGTTGCTCAACTGCATATTGACCATCTTGTTGCCTTTTACCCTACCTATCTTTATCATTAAGGCTGTAGAAATCATGTTTAAGGCCAATTTCTGAGAGGTTCCACTTTTCATTCTTGTACTTCCTGTCAAGAATTCAGGACCTACATTTAATTCTATGGGAATATCTACAGCAACCGCCAGAGGGGCCCCTGGATTATTTGTTATTCCAGCTGTAAGAAGTCCATTTTTCTTTGCTTCGGCAATACCTCCCAAAACATAAGGGGTGGTTCCGGAAGCAGCAATACCAACTACCACATCAATATCTGTAATATTATGCTCCATCATATCTTTCCATGCTTGCACACCGTCATCCTCTGCATTTTCAACTGCTTTTCGTATGGCACCATCGCCACCGGCAATCAGACCAATGACCCTAGTGTGTGGCATACCAAATGTTGGTGGAATTTCAGACGCATCCAAAATTCCCAATCTGCCACTTGTACCAGCTCCAATATAAAATAAACGCCCCCCTTTTTCAAATCGTTCCGCTAGCCCATCTACCAATTTTGTAATCTGGGGAATGACTGCTGCAACGGCATCAGCCACCTTTTGATCTTCTTCGTTCATTTTTTGAAGAAGAGTTGTGGTATCCATCTGTTCTAAATGGTTGTGGTTAGATGGTGTTTCGGTTATTTTGGTATACTGCATACTATTTAAAGGATTCTAATATCGTGGTTTCTAAATGAGTTTAAAAGGTCGTTCTCTGGTTCTAACTCGGTTATTAAGGTATTAATTGCATTAATATCGCATGTTTTATAGCGATGCTGCGAATTGAGTTTTTCTGAGATAGACAAAAGTACCGTTTTTTTTGAGCATTTTATTACGGCTTTCTTTACTTGCACTATATCCCAATCAAATTCCGTTAATCCAAAATAAGAGTCGACATAACCTGTTCCAATAAAGCTATAATCCACTTTTATTTCCGCTAAATTGTGAATTGCATTGGCTCCAATTGCTGTCTGTGATTCACCTGAAACTTGCCCACCCACCATTATAACGGTCACGTTAGGTTTTGTAAGCAACTCCATAGCTACGGGTAGACTGTGTGTAAAACAAGTTACTTCTATATGTTCGGGTATCAACTGCGCCAACTCTAGACAGGTAGTTCCTCCATCAACAAAAATTACACTTCCATCTTTTATAAGGGCCAGAGCTTTCTCGGCTATTCTGATCTTATCCTTCTGCTTATATATATTACTGTTGCGTGTGCTATTAGTGGTAAAACCTAAAGATATGGCTCCGCCGTGTACACGCCGCAACTTTTTTTCGGCATCTAGTTCCTTAACATCTCGCCTAATCGTATCAATAGAAACATCTAAAGTATCGGCTATATCGGTCAAGAGAATCCTGTTATGCAGCTCCACTTCGTTTAGAATAGTCTGCTGCCGCTCTTCTTTTAGCATTATCGTTTAAATTAGATTCATCAGCAAAGATAGCAAAATATGAGAATTGCAGTTTTATTCTAGCCTAAAGTTAAATAATCATTAAAAATTGCAAAAAACAGCATCTTAAAAACGCAAAAAACAGCAAAATGGATTTCGTTTGCATATATTTGCCATATTGAAACAAACACAACGCACACAAAATAGCAGCTAACATGAAAACAATTCTAGAAAAAAACGGGGCCAATATTAGGTACAGACCTGTAGGTCAATTTGAAGAAACGCGTTTTGAGAAGATTCACAATGTAATTTTCTCAGACTCCAATCAAGCATCTATTAAGGTAGCTGAGGAGATTGCGGCTCTTATTAGAAAAAAGCAAGAGGCTAACAAAAATTGTGTTCTAGGTCTTGCTACTGGTTCCTCGCCTATTAAGGTTTATGAAGAACTTGTAAGAATGCATAATGAAGACAGTCTTAGCTTTCATAACGTAATCACCTTTAACTTAGACGAATACCTTCCTATGGAAAAGGATAATCGTCAGAGTTATTGGTATTTTATGCACGAGCACCTTTTTAATCATGTAAATATTGCCCCAGAAAACATTCATATTCCTGATGGTACAGTTTCAAGCGAAAAAGTAATTGACTACTGTATTGCTTATGATGATAAAATCAAGAAAAATGGCGGTCTAGACTTTCAGCTGCTAGGTATTGGTCGTACGGGTCACGTGGGATTCAATGAACCCGGGTCACATTACAACTCTGGCACACGTGTCATTACCCTAGACCATATTACAATTGTAGATGCCGCACCTGCCTTTTTGGGAATAGACAATGTGCCTAGAAAAGCCATAACTATGGGTATTGCAACGGTTATGAGTGCTAAGCGAATTGTTCTTTTAGGATGGGGTGAAAACAAAGCTAGTATTATTAAAAAAACAGTTGAAGGAGAGATTTCCCCTCAAGTTCCGGCTACGTATTTACAGAACCATAAAAACTGTACGTTTGTTTTGGATACCGGAGCGGGAAGCCAGTTAACACGAAACAAAACTCCTTGGTTAGTAGATGAATCTTTAGAATGGACAGAGAACTTAACCTCCAAAGCAATTGTTTGGCTTTGTAATGAAACGAACAAATCTATCCTAAGCCTAACAGATAAGGACTATAATGATAATGGCATGTCCGGCTTGCTTGCCATGGAAGATTCCTATGACCTGAACATTAAAATGTTCAATAAGCTACAACACACAATTACAGGTTGGCCCGGAGGAAAACCTAATGCCGATGATTCTAGCCGTCCCGAGCGTGCAGAACCTGCAAAAAAACGAGTAATTATATTTAGCCCTCACCCAGACGATGATGTCATTTCAATGGGTGGAACCTTTGATAGACTCATAGAACAAGGGCATGATGTTCATGTGGTGTATCAAACATCTGGTAACATTGCCGTTTCAGACACAGATGCTATGCGATATGCCGAAATATCAAAAAGAATAGCTCCTTCCGAAGCAGCACAAAGTATAATTGACACTATAAAAGAGAAGAAAGATAGTAGTTTTGACTCCTTGGAAGTGCGGAAATTAAAAGGTAATATAAGACGAGGGGAATCTTATGCAGCCGTTCGCTATTTAGGATTGGACGACTCAAATGTTCATTTTCTAGACCTGCCTTTCTACGAAACAGGAACCATCAAGAAAAACAACCTTTCAGAAGAAGATGTACAAATCATGATGAACATTATTTCCGAGATTAAACCGCAGCAAATTTTTGCCGCAGGCGACTTAGCGGACCCTCACGGAACGCATAAAGTATGTCTTGATGCTGTTTTTGAAGCTATGAGAAGACTAAAACCGGAGCCATTTATGGAAGATTGTTGGTTATGGCTTTACAGAGGTGCTTGGCACGAATGGGATGTAGATGAAATTGAAATGGCAGTGCCTATGAGTCCTAGTCAAGTTCTCAAAAAGCGATATGCCATTTTTTGTCACCAGTCGCAAAAAGACGGAGTTATGTTTCAAGGTGATGATTCTAGAGAGTTTTGGATGCGCGCCGAAGAAAGAAACAAGAATACTGCAGAAAGGTACCGTGCCCTTGGGCTTTCGCACTACGCCGCCATGGAAGCTTTTGTACGTTACAAGTTCTAAATAGTTTTATAAAAAAGGCCCGTTGTGCAGTACTAACGGGCCTTTCGCATTTCTAGAAAACAAAAATCATCCTTCCCAGAAATGTTAAAAAAATCTGGAACAAGAGTTGATTTCTACACAAGATACCCTTAAAAATAGTAGCTTTAAACCACTTTTGAATTTCAAGCTACACATTTAACTTCATGATAGAAAAAGACAAAGGAGCATGGGTTTGGGTACCCATTTTATATTTTACCCAAGGTCTACCCTACGTTTTGGTTGTAAGCGTATCCGTTATAATGTATAAACAACTAGGTGTCAGCAATGAAGACATAGGGTTATATACCAGTCTATTGTACCTGCCATGGGTTTTAAAACCATTATGGAGTCCTTTTGTTGACCTTAAAAGCACCAAACGGAAATGGTTTTTATCCATGCAGTTATTAATTGCAATAGCCCTGTTTGGGGTTGCACTTACTATTCCCACAAGTCTTTTTTTAACCACTACCCTGGCCTGCTTTTGGATGGCGGCTTTTGCCTCGGCTACCAATGATATTGCTTCGGATGGTTACTATATGCTAGGTTTGACCGAGAAGAAGCAATCATTTTTTGTGGGTATGCGTAGTACGTTCTATAGACTTGCTATGGTTACAGGCGAAGGACTAATTGTAGTGATGGCCGGATTCCTAGAGAATAAATATGGAGATAATTCAAAAGCTTGGAGTCTTACCATGACCGCAGCAGCCTTTCTTATGCTTATTTTAACGGTTTCAAACTTTTTTGCGGCTCCCAAGTACGAATCTTCAACAGACATTACAAAAGACACCCCAAAAGGCTTTTTTGAAGTATTCGCTTCTTTTTTCAAAAAACCCGGAATTGGCATTGCCTTAGCCTTTATTTTAACGTACCGTCTTGGAGAATCTCAACTAGTTAAAATGGCAGCTCCGTTTCTCCTAGACGCTCCTGACAAAGGTGGTTTAGGGTATTCCACTGAACAATTAGGAACCATTTTTGGCACCGCTGGCGTCATATTCCTTTCTATTGGAGGGATTCTTGGAGGTATTTTAATATCTCGTGATGGACTTAAAAAATGGATGTTACCTATGGTGATATCCTTAAACCTACCCAATGTACTCTACGCTGTTTTAGCCATGACCAAAACTACAAGCGTCTATGCCATTACAGGAACCGTAATACTTGAGAAATTTGGTTACGGATTTGGCTTCGCCGCCTTTTTAATGTACCTCATTTACATCTCCGAAGGGAAGTCCAAAACCTCTCACTACGCCATTGCAACCGGGTTTATGGCACTGGGGATGATGCTCCCGGGAATGATCAGTGGCTTTATGCAACAATGGTTAGGATACGGAGGGTTCTTTGTTTGGGTAGTTATTGCTGCACTACCCGCTCTATTTCTAGTGAAATTTATAAAATACCCCGCAGATTTCGGGAAAAAAGCTACCAAATTAGATGCCTAAGATAGTACCATATACCCAAGCCGAGCAAACATTAAGCTTAGCCGAAAAAGTAGGGCAACTCTTCATGCCTGCCGCGTTCATCAATGACACTGAAGAAGAAATTCAGCAATTGGAAAAACTGATCAAAGAACACCATATTGGCTCTTTGTGCTTTTTTCATAGTAGGGCCAGTGCGGCGACTAATTTTGAAGGAAAGAAAAAAGTGGTTTCCAACGAACAGAGCTTTGATACATTACAAAATCTAATGGCCCGTTATCAAAAAGCAGCTAAATATCCATTACTCATTGCGATTGATGCCGAATGGGGACTGGCCATGCGTATTGAAAAAACACCTCAATATCCGTATGCTATTACTTTGGGAGCACTCCCTGATGAACATGATGATTTGATTTATGAAGTGGGAAAAAATATTGCAAAAGATTGCAGAGCTGCCGGAATACACTGGAACCTTTCACCTTGTGTAGACATCAATAATAATCCAAATAACCCCGTTATTGGCTATCGTTCTTTTGGAGAGGACAAAGTAAAAGTCACTCAAAAAGCCATGGCCTACATCAATGGCACCCGATCTGAAGGTATATTAACAAGTATTAAGCACTTTCCCGGTCATGGAGATACGGCAACAGATTCACATTTGGGACTACCGTTAATAAACAAGACCAAAGAAGAGTTGACCAAAAATGAACTATATCCATTTCAGCAGCTTATTTTAGAAGAGGTAGATTCAGTTATGGCGGGACATTTATCCGTTCCTGCCCTAGCAAACGGAACGGATACACCTTCGAGCATATCAAAAGATATTATAAAAGGAGTTCTTAGAACGGAGATGGGATATAAGGGAGTGGTTATTTCCGATGCACTGAACATGCATGCGGTTTCAAAAAAATTTCCAACAAAAGGAGAGTTGGAATGGCTTGCTTTTGATGCTGGAAATGATGTGCTTTGTTTTGCTGAACATGTTAAAGAAGGAATAGATACCATCTTGAAAAATAGTTCCGAAACACAAATAGAAGAGAGTTTTAATCGTTTTTGGAGATTAAAAGAAAAAGCGATTGCTCCCACAAAAATTTCAAGTACCACTTTAACAAATCCTGATGTATTAAACACAGAAATAGCCCAGCAAAGTATTACGCTATACCAAGGAACAAATGAGGTAATCACCGAATTTAATACAGGAGGATTTACAGGTTTACAACTACCGTTGAATATTGAAAATCAGTTTTTTAACTCGATTCAGAAACACAAAAAATTCACCATAGCAGCAGATAAAACTCCTACTAAGGAAAGTGAAAAAAATATTCTTTTAGCGATTTTTCCGCCTCAAATAAAACCTACTAATAACTTCGGTTTTACTCAAGACGAACTGGCTTTCATCAATGAAATTATAGCTAAAAAAAATGTGATTCTTTACCTATTTGGAAATCCCTATGTGCTAAACCATATCAATGTAGAAAATGCTAAGGCGGTGGTTATCGCATATCAAAATTTAATATCGTTTCAAGAAGTCGCAGCAAATCATTTTTTAGGTAATTTAGAAGTACAAGGAAAACTACCCGTAACCATTTAAACTATGACAACATATAAAATTTTAGGGCTTATGTCCGGCACCTCGTTAGATGGGTTGGACCTGGCCTATTGCACTATTTGGCAGGAAGGGCATACCTGGCAATTTGGTATTAAAAAAACCAAAAGTGTTTCATACTCCGCTGAAATGCAAAGCCAATTAAAAGACGCCATTCTTTTGCCCGCAGACTCACTATTAAAACTAAATAATACATACGGCACCTGGCTAGGTGAGCAATGTAACTTATTTATTGAAGATAATGGGCTAGAGGTAGACTACATAGCTAGTCACGGTCATACAACGCACCACCAGCCAAAAAACGGACTTACCTATCAGATTGGTAGTGGGCAACATTTAGCCAATGCCAGCAAGCAAAAAGTAGTATCTGATTTTCGTACGAATGATGTTGCCCTGGGTGGTCAAGGAGCACCTCTTGTCCCCATTGGAGACCGACTGTTTTTCAGCAAATATGATTTCTGTTTAAATTTAGGAGGCATAAGTAATATCTCCTTTGAGCATAACGGGAGTCGGGTTGCGTATGACATTGGTCTCGCCAACATGATTTTAAATTACATTACCCGCAAAAACGACTTGGATTATGATGCGGGCGGAAATCTAGCAAAAAACGGCAAAATAAACACCGTAATGCTCCAAAAGCTAAATGCACTTGAGTTTTATAAGCTTCCTTTTCCAAAATCCATAGGATATGAATGGTTTATAGAAGAGGTTGTTCCCATAGTTGAAAGTACAGAAGACAGCATGGAAAACCTATTGTGTACGGGAGTACATCACATCTGTGAGCAAGTGGCCATTCAAATAAAAGCAAATAAGAAAAAAGCCGGAAGTACACTGTTCGTTACCGGCGGAGGTGCATTAAATGACTTTCTTATAGAAACACTTCAGCAAAAATTAGGTGATTCGGCAAAAGTGGTCGTCCCCTCAAAACAGTTGATCGAGTTCAAAGAAGCCTTAGTTTTTGCTTTGATGGGCGTTCTAAGAATAGAGAAAAAGACTAACGTTTTATGTTCTGTTACCGGAGCAAAAAGGGACTCTTCCAGTGGTGTTCTCTTTTTACCTAGCTAAAAACCCTCGCTTTATTTGAGTAAACTATCTCATGGCGAGACTATGAGGCATTAAAAGGAATACACTTTGAATTCGAGGCAAGCCTCGGAGAATTTAATCTCTATTATCGAGTAAAAATCATTATTTTCAACATCACAATCTAAATTCCTAAAAATGTCTGAAAAACAAGAACACGCATCTGCCTACTGGAAAGAAAATATAAAGTATCTATTTATTTTACTAGCCATTTGGTTTGCGGTTTCTTACGGTGCGGGCATCTTGTTCAAAGAATCTTTAAATGAAATAAAAATTGGCGGATTTGAACTAGGATTCTGGTTTGCTCAACAAGGTTCTATCTATGTTTTTGTCATCCTCATTTTTGTCTATGTACGGCTCATGAACAAATTGGATAAAAAATATGGCTTCAACGAATAAATAGCACCCAAAACCAACCCAATTATGACAGTTCAAACCTGGACGTATCTTTTAGTAGGAATCACATTCACCTTATATATAGGCATTGCCATTTGGTCTCGCGCCGGATCAACAAAAGATTTTTACGTTGCAGGTGGTGGTGTATCCCCTCTAGCCAATGGAATGGCTACAGCAGCAGATTGGATGTCCGCCGCGTCATTTATCTCTATGGCCGGCATTATTTCCTTTGCGGGTTATGATGGGTCCGTATATTTAATGGGGTGGACCGGTGGTTATGTACTGCTCGCCCTACTCCTAGCGCCTTATCTTAGAAAATTTGGGAAATTTACCGTACCCGATTTTATTGGTGACCGCTATTATTCAAAAACTGCAAGAATCGTTGCGGTTATCTGTGCCTTGATTGTTTCGTTTACCTACGTAGCCGGACAAATGCGTGGTGTTGGAGTTGTATTTTCTAGGTTTCTTGAAGTAGACATAAACACAGGAGTGATTATAGGAATGGTCATTGTACTGTTTTATGCTGTTTTGGGAGGAATGAAAGGTATTACCTATACTCAGGTAGCTCAATTTTGTGTTTTGATTTTCGCCTTTATGGTTCCGGCTATTTTTATATCCATTCAAATGACCGGAAACCCTATTCCTCAATTGGGCATGGGCTCTAAATTGAATGACGGCTCTGGTATGTTTTTATTAGACAAACTAAATGGTCTTTCCACCGAACTAGGTTTTGCTGCTTACACCGAAGGTAAAAAGTCTACCATAGATATTTTCATGATCACGTTGGCACTTATGGTAGGCACAGCAGGATTGCCACATGTAATTGTTCGTTTTTTTACCGTAAAACGTGTTAAAGATGCTCGAAAATCTGCCGGACTTGCTCTTTTACTAATTGCTATTCTTTATACCGCAGCACCTGCCGTTGCCGTATTTGCGCGTACCAATATGATTAACACGGTTAGCAATCAAGAATATATAAAAATGCCCGAATGGTTTAAAAATTGGGAGATCACGGGGCTTTTAAATTTTAACGATAAGAATGGAGACGGTAAAATTCAATATGTAGCCGATCAGACTAAAAATGAACTTATTGTTGACCCAGACATCATGGTTTTAGCCAATCCAGAGATTGCAGACCTTCCTGCCTGGGTTATAGCCCTTGTAGCTGCTGGTGGTTTGGCAGCTGCACTTTCTACTGCAGCCGGACTACTTTTAGTTATTTCGGCTTCCGTATCTCATGATTTAATCAAAAAAATATTCGTGCCAAATATTTCTGAAAAAGGTGAACTTTGGGCTGCAAGAGGAGCCGCTACTGTGGCTGTAATTATTGCTGGATATTTTGGTATCAACCCTCCTGGGTTTGTAGCAGCAGTGGTTGCCCTTGCTTTTGGTCTTGCTGCCGCTTCTTTCTTCCCTGCTATTATACTGGGTATTTTCTATAAAAAAATGAACAAAGAAGGAGCAATTGCAGGTATGGTCATTGGTATATCGCTTATGTTATTCTATATGCTGAAGTTCAAATTTGGAATTTTTGATGGTGGAAAAGAGGCCGTAGTCGGTTTAGAAAAAGATTGGTGGTTTGGCATATCGCCAGAAGGCTTTGGGAGCGTAGCTATGTTCGTGAATTTTATTGTCTCCATAGTCATTATGAAATTCACCCCAGAACCTCCAAATGAGGTTCAAGAGATTGTTGAAAATATACGCATCCCCAGTGGTGCAGGAGAAGCTACAAACCACTAAATTTTATGTAATTTTAAAATCCCGATACATTTTTTACCCATTAATTAAGAACAGCCATACTTAAGGGTTTCTGTATCTAATTCAATATCAATTAAAACAATTAAGGCAAAATGAGTAATTACCACATTAAACATCTAGAAGAATACTACCAAGTATATAGAAAATCCGTTAGAAATCCAGAGGCCTTTTGGGAAGAGATTGCGGAAGAACATTTTGTTTGGCGTAAAAAATGGGACAGTGTTTTAAGTTGGGATTTTACTAAGCCTGAAATTAAATGGTTTGAAGGAGCACAACTCAATATTACCGAGAATTGCATTGATAGACATTTGCCCACACGAGGAGAAAAGACAGCCTTGCTTTTTGAACCGAACGACCCTAATGAGGAAGCGCAACATATTACGTACAGAGACTTACATGAGAGAGTTTGTCGCATGGCAAACGTATTAAAAGACCATGGTGTTCAGAAAGGAGACCGAGTTTGTATTTACTTACCCATGATTCCCGAACTTGCTGTTTCCCTTTTGGCCTGTGCAAGAATTGGAGCCATTCATTCCGTTGTTTTTGCAGGGTTTTCATCCAATGCACTTTCCACGCGAATCAACGACTCCGATTGTAAAATAGTACTGACATCAGACGGTTCATATCGTGGTTCAAAAACAATTGACCTTAAAAGCATTGTAGACAAAGCTTTAGAAGATTGCCCTGGAGTTAAAGATGTATTAGTAGCTAAACGCATTAATAGCGACATACACATGGAAGAAGGACGTGATAAATGGCTTCAACCCCTTCTTGACGAAGCCTATGCCGATTGTGTTGCTGAAATTATGAATGCGGAAGACCCCTTATTCATTCTATACACCTCTGGGTCTACAGGTAAACCAAAAGGAATGGTGCACACTACAGCTGGTTACATGGTCTATTCTGCATATACCTTTAAAAATGTATTTCAATACAGAGAAGAAGATGTGTATTGGTGTACCGCGGATATTGGATGGATAACAGGACACTCGTATATTGTATATGGTCCGTTAGCTAATGGTGCTACTACCGTTATGTTTGAAGGTGTTCCCTCCTACCCTGATTACGGACGTTTTTGGGAAGTTGTAGAAAAACACAAGGTGAACCAATTTTACACGGCTCCGACCGCCATTAGAGCGTTAGCCAAAGAAAACCTTGAATTTATAGACAAACATGATCTTTCCTCATTAAAGGTATTAGGCTCCGTAGGTGAACCTATCAACGAAGAGGCATGGCACTGGTACAACAACAACGTTGGAAAAACCAATAGCCCAATTGTAGATACTTGGTGGCAAACCGAGACAGGCGGTATTATGATCACCCCTATTCCTTATGTTACACCCACTACGCCAACCTATGCCACTTTACCGTTTATTGGTATACAGCCCGCATTAATGGATGAAGAAGGGAAAGAAATAAAAGGCAATCAGGTATCCGGAAGGTTATGTATTAAATTCCCATGGCCTTCTATCGCGAGAACTATTTGGGGAAATCATGACAGGTACAGAGACACTTATTTTTCCGCCTATAAAGACATGTATTTTACAGGAGATGGTGCGTTACGCGACGCTGTTGGCTACTACAGAATCACAGGGCGAGTTGACGATGTTATTATTGTTTCGGGACACAACCTAGGAACTGCACCAATTGAAGATGCAATTAATGAACATCCAGCGGTAGCGGAAAGTGCTATTGTTGGCTTCCCTCATGATGTAAAAGGTAATGCATTATACGGTTATGTTATTCTGAAAGAATTTGGAGAAACAAGAGATCGTGATAATGTGCGTAGAGAAATTAATCAGCAAATTACAGAACATATTGGGCCAATTGCCAAGTTGGATAAAATTCAGTTCGTATCAGGTTTACCAAAAACCCGTAGCGGAAAGATTATGCGGCGTATTCTTAGAAAAATAGCATCCAATGACACTTCTAACCTAGGAGATACAAGTACACTATTGAATCCAGAAGTAGTTGAGGAAATCATTGAAAATGCACTTTAAATTGATAAAAAAGGGCAAAAGGAAATCGTGATTACTTCCTTTTGCCCGTTCTATTGTACTCTTCTATTTTTAAAGTCTACTGTGCTCAGCAGTAGCAAGCACCTTTCCTTTGGTTCCCATTAGTATTGCAATTAAAGAAAGTAACCCACAAACAGTTAAACCCGCAAACATGGGCCAAACCGTGTCTTGTACGTATCCACCTATATAATTTGCAATAGGCACAGAAAGAAGGGTTGAGATAAAACCATTTATAGCAGCTCCAATTCCTGCAATATGACCAATAGGTTCCATAGCAATAGACCTGAAATTTCCCCATAAAAAGCCCAAACATAAAAATTGCACGAACAAAAACGCAACTAAAACAGGTACACTTGGGTTTGGTTTTCCCCAGAACCACACCACATAGGATAAGGCTATAACACAAAATGCACTCATAGCAGTAAGAGCCAAACGTCGCATACCAAAACGAAGTACCAAAGTGCCATTTAAAAAAGTAGAAAGCCCAACAGAACAGGCTAATCCAGCAAATATATACGGGAAATTTTCTACCATACCATACTGGTCCTCAAACACATGCTGAGACGAACTTAAGTACACCAAAAAAGCACCCGTTACAAAGCCAGATGCAAATGTAAAGGCAACCGTTTCACGATATCTAAAAAATTCCTTAGAACCACTTACAAAGACGGACATTGAAAATGGTATTTTAAATTGAGGTTTTAAAGTTTCCGGTTGCCGCTTCCAAAACCAAATACTCACTATAAATCCAAAAAACAATTGGATGTAAAATATATATTCCCATCCAAAAGCATCCATAATCCATTTGCCAATAGCTGGAGCCACCACAGGAACCAAAATAAAGAAGGCTGTAACGAACGACATAATTTTCGCCATATAATCGCCTTTATAGGTATCCCTAATGATGGAAATAGCAATGGTACGCGGTGCTGAAAGACCAATACCTTGCAAAATACGGCCTACAATCATTATTTCTAAAGTAGGTGCCAATACACAAATTACACTTGCCACAGCAAAAAGAGCGAAACCAATATACACCACGGGCTTCCTGCCATAACTATCTGATAGCGGCCCAAAAAACAACTGTCCAACACCTAGGCCTAAAAAAATCATGGTTATTAACAGCTGATTTTTTATAGGGTCTAAACTGTTTATAGTTATCCCAATATGTGACAGAGCAGGCAATAACGCATCTATAGCCAAGGCCACAATAGACATAAGAGAAGCCATTAAGGCTATGAATTCAAAATTGGGTTTTACATTGTCATTTTGCATGGTGCAAAAGTACATATTCACATAAGAAAAGGCATTGTTAAAAGTTCCTTTTAGGTATACGTCTAATAATGCTTTACAAATATGTATTTTTGACAAAAAATTAAATAGCATGCTGATAATTGGAATAGCGGGAGGCACAGGTTGTGGCAAAACAACAGTTGTAAACCAAATTATAGACTCGCTACCAGAAGGTGAAGTTGGAGTTATTTCACAAGACTCGTATTACAATGACCTCTCCGAAATGCCTTTGGAGGAAAGAAGAAAAACTAATTTTGACCACCCAAAATCCATTGATTTTGATTTGCTTGAAGAACATTTGAAGTTATTAAAAGCTGGGCATTCTATTAAACAACCGGTCTATTCTTTTTTAGAATGCAACCGTACGGACAAAACCGTTCCCGTACACCCAACTAAAGTACTTATTGTAGAAGGTATTCTTATTCTGACCAATTCCTTGCTTCGAAAAATGATGGACATTAAAATATTTGTTCATGCGGATTCTGATGAAAGATTGATTAGAAGGTTAAAGAGAGACGTAAACGAAAGAGGCTGGAATCTAGATGAAACCCTAGACAAATACCAATCTAATATTAAACCTATGCATCTTCAGTTCATAGAACCCACTAAAGAATATGCAGATATTATCATTCCTAACAATAAATACAATACGGTTGCAGTTGATATTGTAAGAACAATCATCAACGAGAAACTTGTATAGTAAAATGGGATTCAAAGATTTAAAAAAGAAAAAATGGTTTAGCATACTTACCAATATGTACGTATTGGTGCTGACTGTATTTGTAATATGGATGTTATTTTTTGACACCAATTCCCTATTGATTCATTTAGAACTCAAAAAAGAAATCCAAAAACTAGAGAAACAACAAGAGTTCCTAAAGGATGAAATTGCTAACGACAAAAAGATTCTAAAGAAACTATCAGACCCTGAAGAGTTAGAAAAGTTTGCCAGAGAACAGTATTTCCTCAAAAAAAAGGATGAAGAAATTTACCTAATCGAGTATGAGGATAGCTTGAAAATCAAAGAAAAAAAGTGAAACGAGATGTGGTTTCACACAACCTATAATTAGATTGTTAATAAAAGAATAATCTTCAAACAAACATCATTCCACATATCCCTTCTTTTTAATTGTTAAAACCGCTCACTTTTTACGGAGCAAACAGAAAGTTTACATTATAATGTTTAAACAGCTGTTTTTCATTTATTTATGAAATAAATTCCATTAAAAATCCACATGAAAATCCATTTGATTTTCAAAGCTGAAATTAGTATTAACATACTATTTCCAATAGCAACTCTGGTCTTTAAAACTTTATATTCAATAAAAAGTAACGCTCAGTTAACGAACTTTAACGCAAAAGGCCACACTTATTCACTTTGTGTTAACAAAATGGTTTCAATAGCATTGTAAATAATCGTATTTTTACCCCCTAACTCAGACTGATAATGGGCAAGATTATTGCTATTGCGAATCAAAAGGGAGGAGTGGGTAAAACCACTACAACAGTTAATTTGGCAGCTTCTCTAGGTGTTCTAGAAAAGAAGGTATTGCTAATAGATGCAGACCCACAGGCTAATGCCACATCGGGTTTGGGCATTGATGTAGAAAGTGTTGAATATGGCACATATCAACTTCTTGAGCATACTAAAAGTGCCAAAGAAGCTATCATAAGTACGGACTCTCCTAACTTAGATCTAATTCCTGCACATATTGACCTGGTCGCCATTGAAATTGAATTGGTGGACAAAGACCAACGGGAATATATGATGAAGAAAGCAATATCTGACCTTAGGGACACCTATGATTATATTTTAATTGATTGTGCTCCTTCTTTGGGGCTACTTACTTTAAACGCCCTTACGGCCGCAGACTCTGTAATTATTCCTATTCAATGTGAATATTTTGCTTTGGAAGGCCTTGGAAAATTGTTGAATACAATTAAAAGTGTACAAAAAATACACAATGCCAATCTAGATATTGAAGGCATGTTATTGACTATGTACGATTCTCGTTTAAGACTTTCTAACCAAGTAGTAGAAGAAGTACGTAAGCATTTTGCAGATATGGTTTTTGATACTATAATTCAGCGTAACGTAAGGTTAAGCGAAGCTCCTAGTTACGGGGAAAGTATTATAAAATATGACGCAAGCAGCAAAGGCGCTTCCAATTACTTGAACCTGGCCCATGAAGTCGTCAAGAAAAACAAAGAGATAGCTTAATGGCGAAAGCAACAAAAAAACAAGCACTAGGCCGCGGACTCTCCGCTCTATTAAAAGACCCTGAAAACGATATTCAATCTGCTGCAGATAAGAATGCAGACAAAGTGGTGGGTAATATTGTAGAGCTGGATATTGAGTCTATTGAAATGAACCCTTTTCAGCCACGTTCAAATTTCAATGATGAAGCGCTTAAGGAATTGGCTACTTCAATTAGCCAGTTAGGTGTAATACAACCCATTACGGTCCGCAAATTAGATTTTAACAAATATCAACTGGTTTCTGGTGAACGAAGATGCCGTGCTTCAAAACTGGCAGGACTTACCACTATACCAGCATATATACGTATTGCCGATGATCAAGAATCATTGGAAATGGCCTTGGTTGAAAATATTCAACGCCAGGATTTAGATCCAATCGAAATAGCACTTTCTTACCAAAGGTTACTTGATGAAATTCAACTTACCCAAGAAAAATTAAGTGATCGTGTAGGCAAAAAACGCTCTACCATTACTAATTACTTACGTCTTTTACGCCTTGACCCAATTATCCAAACAGGTATTAGAGATGGCTTTTTGAGTATGGGGCACGGTCGCGCACTGGTTAATATTGAAAAGAAGAGTGACCAGATTGATCTTTACGAGAAAATTATAGGTCAGAATCTTTCTGTACGCGACACGGAACGTGCCGTAAAAGCCTATCATGAAGGTAGTTCTCCTGAAAAACCTGCAAAAAAGGCTCCAAAAACTCCTGAATTTGCAAAGGGAAATATTAAACCCTTTACTGACCATCTTTCGGTAAAAGTAGATATTTCAGCTACAGAAAAAGGGAATGGAAAAATAACTATTCCGTTTCATTCTCAGGAAGAGTTTAAACGAATCAAAAAATTAATTCTAGGTGAGTAAGTCACTCCTAACCCTTATTTTTATTGCCTTATTTACGTTAACCATCACTGCTCAAGAAGAAGTGACTAAAGACAAAGAGGTAGATTCTCTTCAGACCAGTTTGGCCGAGGAGGGAATTGTTGTAGTGGATACACTCAAAAAGAAAAAGGTTAGGATCAACCCGCTTGCCCCTAGCAAAGCAGCTTTTTATTCTGCTGTTTTTCCTGGTTTAGGTCAGATTTACAATAAACGGTATTGGAAAGTACCAATTGTTTATGGAGCCATAGGAGCTGCAGTTTATGGGTATACTTGGAACAATAATAATTATCAACGTGTACGTACAGCCTTTAAAAGAAGAAGGGCTGGGTTTACTGATGATGAATTTTATGCAAATCCAACCAATCCAAGCAACGTTCCTCTGTTAGGTTTAGACGATTTACAGAGTCAACAAGAACGCTTTCAAAATGATCGAGATTTATTGTTACTTGTATCCATTGCATTATACGCATTGAATATTGTAGATGCCAATGTAGATGCGCATTTAAAACAGTTCAATATTGATGACGATCTAAGTTTTGATATGGAGCCATTTCTAGATTTGGACCCCATAACCAACAACCCTAGTTACGGCATGGCCGTGATTATAAAATTCTAAATACAAACAACTGTTTTTAAGTGGATTAAAATCAGTTATCAAAATAATTACATACATTGAAAATAGCACTATTCGGATACGGTAAAATGGGTAAAATGATTGAGAAAATTGCCCTAAGTAGAAATCACACTATTGTAGCAAAAATTGATGTTGATACGGTTGATATTGATTTCTCAGAAATGGATGTCGCTATTGATTTCAGTATGCCAAGTGCCGCTTTTGGTAATCTTACCAAATGTTTTGAAAATGGCGTACCCGTCATCTCAGGAACTACCGGCTGGTTAGATAAGTACGATGAAGCCTCTGCCCTATGTAAGGAAAACAAAGGTGCTTTTATCTACGCCTCTAATTTTAGCTTAGGCGTAAATGTATTTTTTGAGCTTAATGAATATTTAGCCAAGATGATGAAGAATTTAGACCAATATAAGGTGTCTATGGAAGAAATTCATCACACCCAGAAGTTAGACGAACCCAGCGGTACGGCTATTACTTTAGCGGAAGGCATAATCAAAAACACGGATTATAAAGCTTGGAAACTTGAAAATGCGCCTGCGGGGGAAATTCCGATCGTATCAAAAAGAATTGGTACAACACCGGGCACGCATAGCATAGATTACAGTAGCGAGGTAGATTCCATAGAAATTAAGCATACCGCCCATAACAGGGAAGGTTTTGCTCTTGGCGCCGTTATAGCAGCCGAATGGATTGTAGGTAAAACCGGAATTTTCACCATGAAAGATGTGTTAAACCTTGGTTAACAGATATAATAATTGAACAAGAATTAGGCTTATTTGCAATAGAGTCATTAGATTTCAATGCTTTAAGAATTCAAACAAGAGCATTTTTACAATATAAAATACACAAATGGACGCAACACAGTGGTTACTTTTTATTCTGATTATTCAGATAATCCATTTTGCAGGAACCTGGAAACTTTACGTAAAAGCAGGTAGAAAAGCTTGGGAAGCAGCTATTCCTGTATACAATGCAATTGTTTTAATGCAAATTATCAATCGCCCAAAATGGTGGACGGTACTTTTATTCATTCCGATCATCAATCTATTGATGTTTCCTATTATTTGGATTGAGACCATTCGTAGTTTTGGACGCAATAGCACGGCTGACACTTGGTTGGTGATACTTACATTAGGTTTTTATATCTACTACGTAAACTACGCTTTGGATGTCAAATACATTGAAGACCGAAGTCTTCAGCCCCAAACCGCTACTGGTGAATGGGTAAGCTCCATTGCTTTTGCAGTTATTGCAGCAACGCTGGTGCACACGTATTTTATTCAACCATATGTAATACCTACCCCATCGTTAGAACGTACCCTCCGCGTTGGGGATTTGTTGTTTGTTAGTAAATTTCATTATGGGGCAAGAACACCAATGACTACCGTTGCAGCTCCAATGGTTCACGATACTTTACCTCTTGTTCACACAAAATCATATTTAACAAAACCTCAGCTTCCATATTTCAGGCTTCCAGGTTTTACCAAAGTAGACCGGAATGATATTGTTGTTTTTAGTTGGCCTGCAGATACGGTTCGCCAGTTTTTTAAAAAAGAAAAAGGCGTTATAAAACCAATTGACAAGAAATCTAATTACGTAAAACGTTGTGTGGGTATTCCAGGCGATTCATTAGCTGTTATTGATGGTTACGTATACATCAACGGAAAGCAATTACAACTGTCCGATAGAGCTAAACCTCAATATGATTATGCATTGTATTCTAACAAAGGAGTATCTTCTACTATATTAGAGAAAGTAGACGCTACAGGCTGGAACCGGAAGTACATCATTAACTCCTTGAACCAACAACAACTAAACAGCATTCAGAAATACGTAAAAGGCTACAGACAACGTAATGATGGTAAATTAGAAGTTTACACCAATGAAGGCGGTATCCCTATTTCAGTAGCCAGAAAGAATTCAATTTCTTTAGCAGAAGAAACAGGCCTTGAGCGTATTGCTCCGTTAACGGATGAAATGGTAGCGGAACTTAAAAAGGAAACTTCATTAGATTCTATTGTACGAATAGTAGAGAAAAAAGGAGTGCCAGGCGGAAATATATTCCCTCAAAGCCCTGACTACCCTTGGAATTATGACCAAATGGGCACCATTTATATTCCACAAAAAGGCGCTACAGTGCCTTTAAATTTAAAAGTTTTACCACTCTATAAAAAAATTATAAGAGAATACGAAGGCAACACTATCAGCGTATCTGGTAACCAAATAAAACTGAATGGAGAAGTAGCGGATTCATATACTTTTAAGCAAGATTACTATTGGATGATGGGAGATAACCGTGACCACTCCGAAGATAGCAGAGCTTGGGGCTACGTACCGGAAAACCATATTGTAGGTACACCTATATTTATCTGGCTAAGTGTTGATAATTTTAATGATGGTATCCTAAACTGGAGACCTAGATGGGACCGTATCTTTACAACTGTAAATGGCTCAGGAGAGCCGGTTTCCTATTTTAAATATTTTTTGATAGCCTTAGTTGTTTATTTTGTGGGAAGTTGGTTATGGGATAAAAAGAAAGCTAAAAAATAGTAGTTAGCTTATCATTTCCCTTTCTTAAATAAAATTATAGAATGATACCCTTTGAAAATGCTTTTGACCAAGTGTTGCAAAATACACTAGATCTTGGAGATGAAACGGTAACCCTTTTAAATAGTACCGGAAGAATTCTAAGTGAAGACATCAAAGCAGATCGGGATTTTCCACCTTTTAACCGTTCTACCAAAGACGGGATTGTCATAGCTTTTTCTGCTATTGAAAAAGGGATTTCCAGTTTTAAAATAGAAGGTGTCCTTAGTGCAGGTATGCCTCAAAAATCACTATCAACAGATATCAATTGCTTTGAAATCATGACTGGAGCCGTACTTCCTAAAAAAGCGGATACCATTATCATGTATGAACAAACCGAAATTCAAGACGGTTGTGCAACCATTACAAGTATTCCTAAGAAAGGACAGAATATTCATAGCCAAGGTACTGACGAGCAAAAAGGCGCGATTCTCTTAAAAAAAGGAACAGAAATCACAGCTGCCGTTATAGGCGTACTGGCTTCAGTCGGAAAAAAAGAGGTACTGGTAAAAAAGCTTCCTAAAATCTGTGTCGTCTCTACCGGAAACGAACTTGTAGAAATACACGAAACTCCGCTACCCCATCAGATTAGAAAATCCAATTCTCTTTCATTAGCAGCTGCACTGGAAAAAGTAAAAATAACACCTACACTCTTACATATAGCCGATGATAAAAATGCTATAGAAAAAGAGCTTGAAAAAGCTTTTTTAACACACGACATAATGATGCTAAGCGGCGGCGTATCTAAAGGAAAGTTTGATTTTATTCCCGGAGCCCTAACCAACCTTGAGATAAAAAAGATATTTCACCGTGTTGCCCAACGTCCTGGTAAACCTTTCTGGTTCGGTATTCAGAAGGAAAAGAAGAAAGTAGTATTCTCTTTTCCTGGAAATCCTGTTTCTACCTTTGCCAATTATCATGTTTACTTTTTACCCTGGTTAAAAAGATCGCTAGGCTTAAAAGTGGAAAAACAATCGGCTATTTTAGAAGAAACTATACAACCTCATCCTTCTTTAACCCTTTTCGTACAGGTTACCACGCAATGGAAAGACGGCAAACTCATTGCCAAAACCATCAAAGGTAATGGGTCGGGAGATTTGGTAAGCTTGGCTCTTGCCGATGGATTTATCCGAGTTCCTCAAGGAGGTGAAGAAATAGCTCAGAATACGGTTTTTGATTTTATTGCAGCCTCTTAATTGTTTGTTTCAAATTATTCCTATCTATATCTTAAAGTGGATATTTTTCGTGATACCCAACCATTAATTCTACAATCTTGCTATAACTTTTAATACCATCTTTCTGCTGATTTGCTTTTAAAAAGGTATTAAAGATAGATTTAAAAATAGGCTCAAAAGGATTTATGTACTCCATATTATGCTCATAAAGTTCTCGGTAATTCTCCTGCACTCCAAGATTAACCTTCGCATACAACTCATCAAATTTAGTCTTGTCCGAACGTCGTATAGCACTTAAACAATGACTTAGCGCATAGGCTGAAGCTGAATATTGAAAATAACGGTCCTTATTTTTTACGGTCACCAAATACCCAATAAAATTGGTTTCATTCTCTTTAGCATACCCTACTTGATGCCCGGCTTCGTGCCCACTTACCACAGGAAACCGAAATACTGGAGTTAGCGCATTTACCTGCGCTTCGTTCGTAAACGGATTTAAATACCCTCCAATACCCATATAACTAGATAATGCACTGAACATTGATTTTTTTAAACTTTGATGTTCATATTTTAAAAACGGCACCTCTCCCTCTAATTGCTGGTACCCTTGCATAGTTTTATCAAAAATTTCGCTGCCGGTATAGGGTATTTGCACTCTCTTTGTACTATCCGAGGTCAATTCAAATTGAAGTCTATTCGTTTTGATAATCAATTTTTCTGCTAAGTCTATCACCTCTTGTGTAGTAACACTATCCCGGATAGCAAAGTTTTTGGCAATTGGCTTTCTGTAATAATTCAATCCCCAAACCAGATTGAAGGTGAAATAAAATACGGAAAGGACAACCACTACATTTCGTAAAAACTGAAGAGGTCGTTTTTTAATTTTCAATCGGTTCACGTACACATACCTAATACCGAGAACAATGAGTAGTACGTAAATAATTTCACCAACCGAAAAAGGAACCCATCCAAAGAGAATTCTAAAAAACTGACTGATTACCGGGTAGATACCATTACTATAATATGTTTCTACAATTTCCGGGTTACCACCAAGCCAAGCCACTATTAGAATTTGTGGAAGTAAACTTAATGCAATACCATTTCTTAATTTGTTTTTCAATACGCAGTTTTTACTTGAAACAGGCCTACCCAATTAAATGATTTCTCAATTATATAAGGTTATAAAGCCAAAATTAACCAAATATCGTCCATACCAATTTTTGACTCCGTATTTTTGCAAAAATATAACATCACATGAACGAAGCTATAAGAGAATTACAACCCAAGGAGGTCTGGAATAAATTTGCAGATTTGAATGCCGTACCACGTCCGTCCAAAAAAGAGGAACGTGTTATAGAATTCATGTTAAACTTTGGGAAGTCACTCAATCTTGAAACTTTTAAAGACCATGTGGGCAATGTCATCATAAGAAAGCCCGCAAGTAAAGGTATGGAAGATAGAATTACCGTAACCTTACAGTCGCATTTAGATATGGTACATCAAAAAAACAATGACACTGTTTTTGATTTTGAGAACCAGGGGATTGAGATGTTCATACAAGAAGATTGGGTAAAGGCAAAAGGCACCACCCTTGGTGCGGATAATGGTATGGGAGTGGCGGCTATTATGGCCTTGCTACAAAGTTCTGAGATTACGCATCCGGCTATAGAGGCTCTTTTTACTATTGATGAAGAAACAGGTATGACCGGTGCTATGGGACTAGAAGGAGGCGTTCTTAAAGGCGATATCCTATTAAATCTGGATACCGAAGAAGATGACGAACTAGATATTGGTTGTGCCGGTGGTATAGATGTTACCGCCACCAGAAGTTACAATGAAAAAACAGTGCCTCGTGCAACTACAGCCTACTCAATTACAGTAAACGGATTGAAAGGAGGCCACAGTGGTATTGAGATACATAAAGGTCTTGGTAATGCGAACAAAATAATGAATAGGATTCTATACACGGTATCTAACTCATTTATGCTTCGTATTTCAGAAATAGATGGTGGAAGTCTAAGAAATGCCATACCAAGGGAGAGCATAGGTAAGATTGTAATTCTTAAAACTCAAAGTGAAGCATTTGAAAATACCATTAAAGAGCTAACACAGACCATTCAAAAAGAATTGAATGTTATTGAGCCTAACCTAAAAGTAACACTTGATGCGATAAAATTGCCTAAAGCGGTAATGGGTCTTGGTGCTCAAGAACGTTTACTACAAGGTATTTACGCTGCTCACAATGGAGTGTATGCAATGAGTGCAGCTATACCGGATTTGGTAGAAACTTCTAATAATGTAGCTAGAGTTTTAGTGAAAAATGGAAAAGCAAAAGTTGGATGCCTTACAAGGTCTTCTGTAGATTCTGCCAAAACGGATTTATCCAATGCCTTAAAGTCTACATTTGAACTGGCCCGTTTTGATGTTGAATTCAGTGGTACATACCCTGGCTGGACGCCTAATGCCAATTCTAAAATTCTTAAAGTGGCAGAAGAAAAATACATAGCTCTATTTGGAGAGAAACCAAAAGTAGCCGCTTGTCATGCAGGATTGGAATGTGGTATTTTAGGTCAAAATTACCCTGAGATGGATATGATTAGTTTTGGACCTACAATTCTGGGAGCACACTCGCCAGATGAACGTGTGAGTATTTCCTCCGTACAGAAATTCTGGAAATTCCTTCTCAACATCTTAGAGGATATTCCTAAAAAATAAGCACAAAAAAAAGGGTTTGCTATTATGGCAAACCCTTTTTTATATGATATAAGACTATACTTTTTGCAAGCTAGCTTGTTCTTCACTTTTTGGGTTTGGACCATATTGGTTATCGCCCTGCTCGCTATCCGTACAAGCTAAAATAAGGTTATAAATTGGTACAAGTAAGAACCATCCACTTTTACCAACATCATGCATTCTACGAACACCTACTGCAATACCAGGTATCAATACACCTAACGAGTATATAAGCGATAAAAATAGAAGAGCAGGTACATCTATTACTACGGCTACAATTTGTAAACCATAAGAAATTAAGATGTTGAACAAAAAGAACATCCAATATTCTTTTCTTCTGGCGCGGCCTTCAAACCCGGCATAGTTTTGCAATACTTTTAAGTACCAATTCATAGTTTAATATTTAGGGGTTAACTATTAATGAATGATATAAACGGACATCGTTACGTTGTATTATGAATTATTAGATGAACTGCACAAAATGAAGTAAAAACCCTGTAAATGCTTAAAATTAATCTGGTTAAGAGCATAAAAAAACCCGCAAATTGCGGGTTTTTAATCTTATTTCAATCCTATTTTTACTCAATAATAGAGATTAAATACTCCAAGGCCTGCCTCGAAATCTAAGTGTATTCCTTTTAAAACCTCGTGGATCTACCCACAAGGTAGTTTACTCGGCTTCACCAGTAATTTCAAGATCAAATACTAAATCTGCACTTGGCGGTATTGGACCTGTTCCTTGTGGTCCATATCCCAAATGCGAAGGAATAAAGATTCTCACCTTATCTCCAACTTTCATATTTAAAAGACCTTCTTTAAAACCAGCTATCAAACTAGCATCAGGACTATACTCCATTGGTATTGGCTCATAGCCTCCACCTTGTTTTCTTCGAGCATCAAATTTGTTATATTTTGTAGCGACATCTTCATAGTTACTATCGAACAAAGTTCCGTCCTCCAAAAAACCTGCATAGTATACAAGTACTTGGCTACCTACAGTAGGTTTTGCTCCTTCACCTTCTTTCAGTGTTAATATTTTCAATCCGCTTGGTAATTCCGTTGCCTCTTGTTTTTGAGTCTCAAGACCGGCTTTAAAGTCGGCTTTCATTTTCTCAAAGGCAGCAATCTTCGCTTCTTCTTCCGCAAAATAATCGCTCATAACCTGTACAGCATCAAACTTCTTAGCTGCTTTACCATTACGAACAATCTCTACGGTATTCATAATCACATCTACTACCGGTTTATCTTTGGTCATCGGGTCTTGAGAAACCTCGGTAGTGGCTATAGAATCAACTACATCCAAACCTTCAACTACATGACCGAAAACTGTGTGTCTACCATTTAAAAAAGGAGTCTCTTTATGTGTAATAAAAAATTGACTACCATTGGTTTTAGCACCTGAATTTGCCATAGACAAAATTCCCTTTTTATCATGCACCAAAGAATCATTAAACTCATCTTTAAACTTGTAGCCTGGGTTTCCACGTCCTGTACCAGTAGGATCCCCTCCCTGAATCATAAAGTCTTTAATAACTCTGTGAAAAATAAGTCCGTCAAAATACTTCTTTCCTTTTAAGCTATCCGTAACAAATGGGTTATCGCCTTCCGCTAGAGAAACAAAGTTAGCTACCGTAACGGGTGTCTTCTCATATTCCAATTTGATTATAATATCACCTTTACTGGTATGGATATCGGCAAAAACGCCATCACCCAATTCGGCATATTGACTTTTACAACTAGACAACAAAACCACTAGGGTCAATAAGTAATAGATTTTTTTCATCTTTAAATCCTTTGTTTTTATTTTACTTTTATTGTTTACTGGTAAGCACTATTCAATTAACTCTTTTTCTTTTTCGATTTTAAAAATAGATAATGTAACCTTAAACGGTACATTAATACCTATTTTATCATTATCCCCATGATATCCATATCCTAAAGATGAAGGAAACAGAAAAGTAGCTGTTTCTCCTTCTTTTAACATCTTTACACTATTTCTTAAACCCGGGAATAGATCTTGCTTATCCACTTTATAGGTTAGCGTACCTATATCATCCGTACTGTAAATAGTATCGTTCTTTAAGCTGATAATATTGTAGGTCATCACCACTAAATCATCTGGTTGAGGCGTATAATTTACCTCTTCATTCTTTACATCATAATAAAACCATGACCCACTGGCCGAATGGATATACTCATGCAAAGTATCATTAGCCATTACATCTTGCATTAGCTTTTCTTCTTTGGCTAAAAGTTCCTTACTGCGTTTAACAGATTGCTTAAAGAAACTGCCAGATTTAACTTCAACAGGTCTTCTAGCCTCAGGGCCTCCACAGCCAACAAGTGCAATTAAAAAAATAATACTTAAGATTCTCATGCCTGTAATTGATCTTTATGATTTTCTAAAAGTGATTCAAAATAAACAGCTGTTTCATTAAGGGACCTATCGCTTTTTCCACCTGCAGCATTATTATGTCCACCTCCCTCAAAATAGGTTCTAGCAAATTCGTTTACGTTGAAATCCCCTATAGACCTAAAAGAAATTTTTATAATACCTTCTTCTTTATTTTCTATAAAAATAACAGCAAAGATAATACCTTCAAGAGTAAGTCCATAATTCACAAAACCTTCCGTATCTCCTTTTTGATACTTATACGTATCTAGTTCATCTTGACTTAATGTAATATATGCCGTTCTATACATATCATGAATAACCATATTCTTAAGGGCACATCCTAAAAGGTGTAACCTTCCTGGGGTATTCGTATCATAAACACGGTGATGTATCTGGGTATTCTCCGCTCCCTTATCTATTAGACCAGCTATAATACGATGCGTTCTACCTGTAGTTGACCTGAATTTAAATGAACCTGTATCTGTCATAATCCCAGTGTATAGGCAATTTGCCATATCCACTGTTATTTTGTCCACATCACCCAAAAACTCAATGAAGTTATACACCATTTCACAAGTAGAACTCATAGAAACATCTGAATACATAACCTCTGCATAATCAGACGGGGCCTGATGATGATCTATCATAACAAAAGGAACCGTTAAGTCTTCCAAAACGGATTGCATCTGTCCTATCCTCCCCAAATGATTAAAATCTAACGTAAAAACCACCGTTGCCTCTGCTATTTTTTCCTTAGCTTGACTATTATGCTTCTCAAAATTCAGAATATTCTCATTACCTGGTATCCATTTTAAAAACTTAGGATAATCGTTTGGAGCTACAACAACAGCCTCCTGACCTCTATTAACAAGATAATGACACAGCGCCAATGTTGAGCCAATGGCATCACCATCTGGATTTTTATGCGGTACGATTACGATTTTTTGCGGTTGGGAAAGTAGTTGCTGAACCGCTTTTATAGACTCCAAATTCATGCGTGCAAAGATACAATTTAATAACGTAGTGTTTTAAGGCAAAGTCTTATTTTTGCGGTAAGATTTTAAAACTAACATATGTTGAATAAGTACATCGCCATCTGCTTATTGGGTCTTACCATTTCCTGTAAAACCCAAAAACAGCCTGAACTAACGGCAAAAACGACGGTTGTAACCACTTCCCCTAAAGCTGATTTTACACTGGCTTTCGGTTCTTGCAATAAGCAAGATGAAGTCAACTTACTTTGGGATGATATTCTTAAAACCAATCCTGATGTTTGGGTATGGGGAGGCGATAATATTTATGCGGATACCGATAATATGAGGCGATTACGCGCCATGTATGCCCAACAGAACGCTGTAAAAGGATACCAAAATCTTAAAGCCAAGGTGCCAGTAATAGGTACTTGGGACGACCATGATTATGGATTAAATGATGGCGGTGTTGATTTTGATAAAAAGAAGGAAAGTCAGCAAGAGTTTTTAGATTTTATGGATGTAGGCAAAAATGACCCGCGAAGAACTCAAGAAGGGGTTTATACAACACATACCTACAACACGCCACAAGGAAGTATAAAAATATTGGTATTGGACACCCGTTATTTTAGAACTGACCTTACTCTAGATACGGAAACAAAAAAACGTACCATTCCTAACGACTATGGTGTGGGTACTATTCTTGGCACAACGCAATGGAATTGGCTAACCGAAGAACTCAAAAATTCAACAGCGGATTTTAATATCCTGGTAAGCAGTATTCAAATATTATCTAATGAACATGGGTTTGAGACCTGGGGTAACTTCCCGCATGAAGTAGATAAACTAGAAAAACTAATTGTTGATTCTAAAGCAAAAGGTGTTATAATACTCTCTGGAGACCGTCATATCTCTGAGTTCTCTAAAACCGAAATAGCCGGAGTAGATTACCCTTTAGTAGATTTTACCAGCAGCGGCCTTACACATACTTATACAAAATTTAATGGCGAGCCTAATCCGTTTAGGGTGGGCGACGTTGTTTTTACTAAAAGTTTCGGACTAATTAAATTCAATTTTAAAACTAAAGAAGCGCAAATGCAAATGATTGGGAACGACTTAAAAGTGATGGGTGAACTACATCAAACCTATTAAAACTTGCCGATTGTTGAATAAAGCGTATTTTTGCAAAAAATTTTTACAATGACAACGAACAGAACATTTACGATGATTAAGCCGGATGCGGTTGAAAACGGTCACATTGGTGCCATTCTGGAAAAAATAACTTCCGCAGGTTTCAAAATCGTAGCCATGAAGTATACACAATTGAGCACAAGAGATGCACAAGAGTTCTACGCCGTTCACAGTGAGCGTCCGTTTTACGGAGAATTGGTAGAGTTTATGAGCCGTGGTCCTATTGTTGCTGCTATTTTAGAAAAAGACAATGCAGTTGAAGATTTTCGCGCATTGATCGGTGCAACAAACCCAGCTGAAGCAGCTGAAGGTACTATCAGAAAATTATTTGCTTCCAATATTGCTGAAAATGCGGTTCATGGATCAGATAGTGATGAAAACGCATCTATAGAAGGTTCTTTCCATTTTGCTGGAAGAGAAATTTTCTAAGACTATTATAACATTTTTTAAAGCCTTTAGTCTTGAAGTCTAAAGGCTTTTATCTTAATACCAGTTTTGCAACCAGCTCCTTCTCTAAGTCTTCATTGAGCATTCGTATAATTTTTGATTTGCCAAGACTCAGCTCTTCTCGTAACACGGAAGACGATAACGCTACAAAAAGTGTATCTCCTTTGAGCTCTATATCTGTTGTATAATTATTTACTCCATTCCCCATTAGATTACGCCACGCTTCCCGCGCATCTACTTTATCCATTCCTTTTTGAAGCCTATTCTCCTTTATGAATTCATTTAAGGCTTGGCTCATATTAAGGTTCTCATTTCTTCTCTTTGCCATTTTATTGAATTGAAATAGGTTCAAATCTTTTATAATCATACCGGATACCCTCTTCATTCTCTACTGAAAACGTGGTGTCATCTAGTTCTATAAGTTGTTCTGACCACTCACTGAGTTCTGTTTTATAGTCGATAGAAAAACTTTGCTCTTTTTTAGTAATAATGAATGCCTCAGCATCATCTGAAGTTTCATAGGTACCATCTAGTTTTGGTTGCATTTTTTTCCGAAAACCTTCTTCTCCTTCTATTGAAATGTAATCAACACTTGTATTTACGGTGTACTCTTTTACATTACCATCTGGTAAAGTCACCTTAGTAATTTCCCAATAGCCACTTAGCTTACTTAAATCTTCTTTTGAAATGCCCGAAGAACATCCAAAAAACACACCTATAAATCCTATTAAAATAAATTTATTCATCCTTTTCAAAAATCTATTCTTTATAATTTAAACAACTTATACGTTTGGTGTATCTGTTTTACAACCTCCTCCGTACGTTCTGCATGCGTATCACTAATAAAAATCTGTCCAAAATTTTCATTGTTCACCAAAGCTACAATATGTGACACCCGATGTTCATCTAATTTATCAAAAATATCATCTAGTAATAAAATTGGTGTTGTTTTAGATCGAGCTTTTATAAACTGAAACTGGGCAAATTTCAATGCAATCAAGAATGATTTTTGTTGCCCCTGACTCCCAAATTTCTTAATGGGATGCCCTGAAATCTCAAACCCTAAATCGTCTTTATGAACCCCAACCGATGTATACTGCAAGGCTCTATCTTTTTCAACGGCTTTTTCTAAAAGGTTCAACAAATTCTCATTGAGCAACTTACTGTCATAGCCTAAAGATACATTTTCTCGCCCGCCAGAAATAGCAATGTACTGTTCTTTAAAAATAGGAATGAAAGCTTCTAAAAAAGCAACTCGCTTATCAAAAATCTTGGTGCCATAATCACTCAATTGCTCATTGTAAACCGCAAGAGTATCTTTATTAAAGGTATGATTGGCTGCAAAATATTTTAAAAGTGAATTTCTTTGCGCTAACACCTTATTATACTTTATTAAGTCTTGGAGGTACCCTTTATCAGATTGAGAAATTACGCCATCTATAAATTTTCGTCTTGTATCACTACCCTCTATAATAAGGTCACGATCTGCCGGAGAAATTATAACCAAAGGCAACAAACCTATATGGTCGGATAAACGATCATATGCCTTACCATTACGTTTAATAATTTTTTTAGCCCCTCTTTTTAAACTACAGACCACCTTTTCGTCACGTTCATCTTTCTCGAACTCACCTTCAATGACAAAAAAGTCTTCCTCGTGCTTTATATTTTGAGTAGAAACGGGGTTAAAATAGCTCTTCCCAAAGGAAAGATGATATACCGCATCTAACACATTGGTCTTCCCTACTCCGTTCGGTCCCACCATACAATTGATTTTTTTATCGAGTTCTAAATCCTTCGAATCAAAATTTTTGTAGTTAATAAGGGATAATTTCTTTAAAAACATGCGCTATAATTCCAGTTTTGACGGTGCTTGGTTCACAAACCTCAAAAATAACGAATAAATACCTGTTCGGTTTTGGATAAAACCTTTATTTTTGCGCCACCAATAAAATTAGAAAATGGCAACATACAAGAAACGGGGATTTAAACCAAAAGATAAGGTTGAAGAACAAGAGTTTACAGAACAAGACAGCGCAACTGCGGAAGTCTTTAGTACGTTAGATGAAAGTGCCTCAAAAACCGAAGCTTGGGTAGCCAGCAACCAAAACTATATTCTAGGTATCATTGGCGTTATAGCCGTTGGTGTTCTTGGATATTTAGCATACGCTCAATTTGTAGAGAAGCCTAAAGAGGCGAACGCTGCAAACGAGATGTATTACCCACAACAATATTTTGACCAAGCCCTTAACAGCCCTACTGCAAAAGATTCTTTATACAATCTTGCTTTAAACGGTGCTGAAGGAAAATATGGTTTTCTTGATATTATAGAAGAATACAATGGCACAAAGGCGGCTAACCTAGCGAATTATTCTGCTGGTATGGCATTTTTGAACATGCAAAAATACCAAGAAGCTATTTCTCATCTTGAAAACTTCAGTTCAGAAGATGATATCCTTGGCGCTTTAGCTAAAGGCGGTCTTGGCGATGCTTTTATGCAATTAGGCCAGCCAGAAGATGCTTTAGGATACTATGATAAAGCTATTGCTCATAGTAGCAATAACTACACAGCTCCTAAGTTTTTATACAAAGCTGGTGTTACAGCTCTAGAATTGAACCAGAACGATAAGGCTCTATCTTATTTTCAAAAAATTAAAGAGGAGTATTCATCTTCTGATGAAGCACGTACTGTAGATGCTTTTATAGGAATGGCTAAAACCTCCAATTAATGGCTACGGCAAATAAAAATTTATCAATTTATGATAAGGCAAAAATCCCAAATGCGAAGAACCTTCGGTTTGGGATTGTTGTTTCTGAATGGAATACTGAAATTACGGAAGGTCTATACTCAGGAGCCATTGAAGCGCTTCTAGATTGTGGTGCATTAGAGTCCAATATTCTTCGTTGGGATGTACCTGGTAGTTTTGAATTAACTTTTGGCTGCAAAAAAATGGCAACTACACAAAATGTTGATGCTGTTATAGCCATTGGAAATGTTATTCAAGGGGAGACCAAGCATTTTGATTTTGTTTGTAGCGCTACAGCTCAAGGCATCAAAGACCTGAATGTACAATTAGATACACCCGTAATTTTTTGCGTATTGACAGATAATAACATAGAGCAATCAAGAGAACGTAGTGGCGGTAAACATGGTAACAAAGGTACCGAAGCTGCAATCGCTGCTATTCAAATGGCTATTTTAGGCAAATAATCACCTTAAAACTGCTTCCAAAATCTTGCTATGCAGGTAAGGTGTGCTTCAGAATGAACATGCCAAACACGTGCCTTCCCTCCTATTAAATAGAAATAATGCGCTTATCCAGTACAGAACCCCCTCATCTTGGTGTCTGTTAACAAATTTTGGCAGCGGTAGCACAGCATATTTTTCGATTTTAAGTAACTTTGACGTTCATGGGAATGCTAAGTAAATTTACACGCTTAAAGCGGAGCAAGAAGTTTGAATACAATCCTCGTTATTATGACGATAAGGGCAAAGGCAGTCCGTTTAAAATTGAACCAAAATTCGACCAATACAGAACTACGCTTAACCCTTCAAGAGGTCTGAAGAATAAGTTTGGTAGCGCCATGTCTGATGTAAAACGACAGGGCGATACCAATTTAAAAATACGAATGGCAATCATTTTAGCCATTTTAGTATTGATTGTGCTTTTTATCATAGACTTTGACCTCTCTATATTTTTACCAAAATAATGGCAGATATTATAAAACTTTTACCGGACCATGTTGCCAATCAAATTGCAGCTGGTGAAGTGGTACAACGTCCTGCCTCAGTAGTTAAGGAATTGCTTGAGAATGCCATAGATGCTGGTGCCAACACTATAAAACTAATTATTAAGGATGGAGGTAAGATTCTTATTCAGGTTGTAGATGATGGTCTGGGTATGAGCGCCACAGATGCCCGGTTGAGTTTTGAGCGTCACGCCACCTCTAAAATACAGAAGGCAGAAGACCTTTTTAATTTGAACACCAAAGGTTTTAGAGGTGAAGCTTTAGCTTCTATAGCGGCAATTGCCCATGTAGAAATGCAAACCAAACCCGAAAACGAAGAACTGGGCACCCATCTAAAAATAGAAGGTAGTAAAATCATATTTCAGGAAGCAAGTGTAACGCCAAAAGGAACTTCCATGGCGGTTAAAAACCTATTTTTTAATATTCCTGCAAGGCGTAATTTTCTAAAAAGTAATCAGGTTGAGCTTCGCCATATTACAGATGAATTTCATCGTGTAGCCTTAGCGCACCCAACCATAGCATTTCATTTCTACAATAACGGAAACGAGCTTTTTAACCTTCCTTCTGATAATTACCGAAAACGTATTGTCAATATTTTTGGAACCCGAACCAATCAAAAACTGGTTCCCGTAGAAGAAGAGACTCCAATAGTTAAAATAAGCGGCTTTATTACCAAGCCCGAATTTGCAAAGAAGAGTCGCGGTGAGCAGTTTTTCTTTATTAATAATAGGTTTATAAAAAGCCCCTATCTACATCATGCCGTAGTCGCAGCTTTTGAAGGGCTCATAAAATCAGATAGCTACCCTGGCTATTTCCTTTATCTGGAAGTGGACCCTGGTTCTATAGACATCAATATACACCCAACTAAAACCGAGGTGAAATTTGATGACGAGCATAGTTTGTACGCCATTTTAAGGTCTACGGTAAAGCACAGCTTAGGACAGTTTAACGTTGCCCCTGCTTTAGATTTTGAGCATGACCCAAATTTACAGACACCTTATGATTTTAAAAATAAGTCAGTCATACAACCCAAGGTTTCGGTAGATGCCGCGTTTAATCCTTTTCAGGAAGCTAAAAGCACACCTTCCACACCTCGTAATCCTGGCTATAAAAAACAGGAAACGAAAAGCTGGGAAAGTTTGTATGTTGGTTTGGAGTCAAAAATGGGCGCCGAAGATGATTTGGGCAGTATAAGCTTTGAATCTGACACAATTACAGGTTCTATTTTTGAAGGTGAAAAAGAAACTACGGAACCTGTTACGACTACTTTTCAAATTAGAAGAAAGTACATTGTTACAACTATAAAATCGGGCATGGTGGTTATAGACCAAAGCCGTGCTCACCAAAGAGTTCTTTATGAAAAATTCTTAAATAATAGCACTGTAAAACAAGCAGTTAGCCAACAATTACTATTCCCATTGCATCTCACATTTTCAAAGTCAGAAATTAATGCACTTCAGGAAATTGAAGATATTCTAGTTTCCATTGGTTTTATATTCGACAAGATTGAAGGAGAATCTATTACGGTAACCGGAGTACCTTTATTGGTGGCAGAAAGCGAAGTTGGCATGATATTAGACCAATTGATTTCTGATTACCAACAAGAACTAACGGACGAAAGTTTTTCTCATACAGATATCCTTTCTAAAACTTTAGCAAAAACATTGGCGGTCAAAACTGGAGAAACACTGGACAATGCTTCTCAAATTGCCCTTGTAAACGACTTGTTCGCTTGTAAGGAATCTATGGTGAGTCCGTTTAATAAACCGGTATACATCACCATTACCGAAAATGACATTGACAAAAAATTTATTTAGATGGGAAGATTGACCGACGCCATAAAGCACTTGCTCATAATAAACATTCTGTTTTTTGTGGCCACTTCTTTATATGGCGACCAAATGTACCAATGGTTTTCACTTTGGTTTCCAAAGAATGAAAATTTTGCATTTTACCAGATTGTAACCCATATGTTTATGCATGGTGGCTTTATGCATATAGCCTTTAACATGTATGCCTTATGGGCCTTTGGCACACCTCTTGAGCAAATTTGGGGTCGTAACAAATTTTTATTTTTCTATTTTTCAGCAGGTCTTGGCTCAGCATTAATTCATACCGGAGTAAATTACTTTTATTTTAACGAAGGTATGCAAGCACTCGTTAGCAGTGGTATGACCGAAAGTAACGTACTAGAAATTATATCTGCCGGTCAATACAGCCCAGATTGGTATAATATTGCTTCGAAAAGTACAATCGACAATTTTTTATCAGCATATAACACTCCTGCCGTAGGAGCATCAGGAGCAATTTATGGGGTTTTAGTTGCTTTTGGAATGATGTTCCCTAACAGCGAATTGTTCTTAATGTTCATTCCCGTTCCTGTAAAAGCAAAATATTTTATTCCTGTTTTAATAGGATTGGATTTATTTTCAGGAGTAACAGGATACAGTCTTTTTGGTCAAGGTATTGCGCATTTTGCCCATATTGGAGGCGCTCTTTTCGGCTTCTTGATGATGTGGTATTGGAAAAAAAATCAGTTTAACAATAACCGCTGGGATTAGTATGACAAACGGAGACTTAAAATATCAATATGCACGATTGAGCGTTTCTGAAAAGCTCATAGCCATTAACGTTCTTGTTTTTATCGTTATGGGTCTTATTACAGCGCTTATAAGCCCAAGCGTTGAAAATTGGTTCGCCCTACCCAAGGATTTTTTCGACTTTCTAATGCAACCTTGGTCTATTGTGACCTATTCGTTCTTGCACGGAGGTATTTTTCATATTCTCTGGAACATGTACGTACTCTACGTAGCAGGACGTATTTTACTCAACCTTTTTGATGGCAGACGATTCTTGAACATTTACTTTTTAGGAGTCATTCTAGGCGGACTTTTATTCCTTTTAAGCTACAATATTTTCCCCTCGCTTATTGGTGTTAATGCCTCGCTCATAGGAGCGTCGGCAGGAGTTATGGCCGTACTTATTTTTGTGTGCACCTATATTCCCAATCAAGAAGTACGTCTTTTTGTTTTTAACGTAAAACTTTGGCAAATAGGTCTTTTTGTGGTACTAATGGATTTAGTTCAAATTCCTATGGGCGGTAATGTTGGTGGGCGGATAGCCCATTTAGGAGGTGCACTTTTAGGCTATATGTATGCAAGACAATTATTCAATGGAAGGGATATAGGAGAAGGATTTTCAAACTTTATCGATGCCATAGCCAACCTTTTTAAAAAGAGCGAAAAGAAAGCGCCCATGAAAACGGTTTACAAAAACAAACAAGCTACGGCACGCAAACAAGCCAACCACGATAAAGAAACTCACCAGAAAAAAATTGACGCTATTTTAGATAAAATCAGCAAATCTGGATATGAAAGTCTTTCTAAAGCTGAAAAGGACTTTCTATTCAAGGCTGGCAAGGAAGACTAATACATGAGGGGACTTTCGTTTTTTAATAAAATTCTCTTTTTTATAAATATCATTGTCGCAGTTACACTTCTAGTTGCGTGCGCAGTACCCTACCTTTCTTTAGAAATTTTTCCTTTTCTTTCCATATTAAGCTTAGGTGTACCCGCTCTAGTTGTTGCCAACACTGTCTTTTTTCTATATTGGCTTTTAGGCCTTAAAAAGCAAACCTTTACCTCATTGTTTGTTCTAGTCTTTGGATATTTTATTCTGGGTACATTTATCAAGTTTTCTCCCAAAGCCGTTGATTTTAATGAGGATGAACTAAAAGTAATGACGTTTAATGTACGAGGTTTCAATAAGTACAATTTTTTAGATAACGATAGCATTCCCCAAGAAATAAAGAACTTGGTACGGCAGGAAAGTCCTGATATTATTTCCTTTCAAGAGGTGGGTTATGATATGGAGGAAAATTATTTAGATTATCCGTATCATCATCTAGAGCGTATATATTCTGGCGAAAAGGTACACATGGGTATCTTTTCAAAATATCCGATTGTTAAGGCAGAAATCATAAATTTTCCCAACAGCATCAATAACGGGTCTTATGTGGATATTCTTTATAAAGGCGATACACTACGCCTCTACAACTTACACATGCAATCCCTTGGCATTACTCCCGGAACCGGAGTTTTGCGCTCACAGTCCTCAGAGAGACTTTTGAGGCGTATGACCAGTAAATTTAAAAAACAACAGCAACAAGCCCAGATTATAGCCGAGCATAAGGCAAAAAGCCCATACAAAACTTTAGTTTGCGGCGATTTTAACAACACTCAATTTTCATCTGTATATCATACCATTAAGGGCGATATGCAAGATACTTTTATTGAAAAAGGTTCTGGCTACGGACGTACTTACAACTTCTTAAAAATTCCTATCCGTATTGATTTCATTTTGGCCGATGATAATTTTGAAGTAATGGCCCACAAGAATTATGACCAAAAATTATCGGACCATTTTCCGGTCATGGCCTCATTTCGACTGAAACATTAGCCAGCAATCGGTAATATCCGCCACAATATGAATCATTAAGGCCAACCCGTAAATTCTCGTTTTCTTAAAAAACAACAATCCAACATAAATGGCAATGGCCCAATAGCTATGTAAGGGATGAAAACCGACACTACAGCGGTCTGGAGCAAAAATAGGGGTAGCCAACAGATGGTCTACATCAATTAAAATACCAGCCAAAAGTATCACAATTGCTTTCACTCGATACTCTTTATAGAAATACCAACCAACAACTATGGGCACTATAAAATGTATACCGTAGTGAACCAGAAATCTAAACATCTAAAAAACTAAGTTTTTGATTTTTTAAATAACCCACTGCATTGGTTCCCTCGTTAAAAAGCACGTCTAGAATACTAGCATTGGGGACAAAGTCATTCCTGTCAGAAAAAACCTGAGTATATTCTTCCTGATTAAAGTTCAATTTGGTTTTTGCATCAACTAGAAAGCGACCATCAAAAAGATGTTCAGGTTTTGTTTCGTAAACCGTTGTTCTATCCTTTGGCATATCCATCTGAAGACAATCACAAATAGTTTCTATGGTCAGCAGGTTAAAATCCATCAGAAATTTATACTCCTTTTCATAAAGTGGTGCAATTTCATCCTCATAAAACTCAAAAAAAGGAGACGTTCTATACGCTGTTTGCATAGACCGCCAATGTTGACGTTGCCAATGATAGGCATTCTCCAATTTAACATCCCTATATTTTTGTTTGCCTTGCCCCTTGCCAATATGCTGAATAGGGATACTCAACATTTGTTTACCCAAATCATTACAGACATATGCTCTATTACGGTATGTTTGTTTCTGAAAATTATCTTGAACCTCCCAGCAAACGTCATGTTGAGCTATGGTAGAAAATGTGGCAACATCCGGAATATACGCTGGGCTTAAAAGAATCGTCAATGCTATTGTCTTTTTAAATCTGTTATTTTAAAATACCTGAGGAATATATTTCAGCAAAATACGAACCCCCACCACAAAAACCAATAGGGCCGTAACCCTTTTAATTCCTTTAGGCGTCAATCTTTTTAAACTAATCCGTATTCCCAATTGCCCTCCTACCAAAACGGAGACCACAAGCGCCAATGTTTCTTTCCAAGGTAACTCTAACATACCTCCTTGAACCAGTCCCGCTAGGCCCGAAATAGAATTCACCAATATAAAAAAACTAGCTAATGCGGCAATTTTAATCGATTTATCCCATTTAAGGTGATTTAAAATAGGTGCCAAAAAAATACCTCCTCCAATACCGACAAGTCCCGACAAAAGCCCTATTCCACCTCCTAAAACATAGGTCAAAAACTTAGGGTAATTGGCTGTCTTTTCAGAAGTTTCCCTCTTAGAAAAAGTCTGTGATGCCAAAAAAATGGCAGAAGTAACCAGTGAAAAGCCCAGTAAAAGAAAGAAAACATGCTCTTCTAACCGAAAAGAAGCACCAATGAATGCCAACGGAATACTGGTTAGCACAAAAGGCAAAAAATCTTTTAGTTTGGCGTGACCATTTTTAAAATATAGATACGTACTACCTGATACCACCACCAAATTACAAATTAAGGCAATAGATCTAATGGCAAAAAAACCTCCTAAGAAAAGTGTTAATAAAGCTAAATAACTAGATCCGCCACCAAATCCAACCGAAGAATACAAAGTAGCTACAATAAAAAAACCCACGCACAGGAGCACTAGGTTTTCAGTACTTAACAACATATTTAGAAATTTCGTTCATTCCTCCTTCAACATTGATCAAATTGGCATTAGCATAAACACCTTCCAAAAATTCAACGCCCTTACGACTCCTCACTCCTGACTGGCAAACCACATAAACCGGTACTTTAAATGAAATTTCATTGTGTCTTTCATTCAGTTCGGATAATGGAATATTCTTTGCAAACGACAAGTGGTTTCTCTCAAACTCCGTTGGCGTACGGACGTCTATAAGTTGCACCTCGTCTTTTTCAATAATCTTATGAAAAGTTTCCGAAGAAATAGAACTTACTGGTACTTCGCAATCAAAATCGTAACTATCTTGAAGTGTTTTTATATTCAAGTTATCTGGATTCACCGCAAAGCGGATTTTCTGAAAATTATTTGATAACCCATCACAAAGTAGCAATTTACCTGATAAGGTCTCCCCTATTCCCGTAATCATTTTCACCACCTCTAAAGCTTGAAAGTTACCAATGATTCCGGGTACAATACCCAAAACGCCATTTTCGTTGCAATTAGGCACCTCATCCGCTTTTGGCATCTCAGGAAAAAGACAACGATAGGTAGGTCCTCCTTCAAAATTAAAAACGCTAACTTGCCCCTCAAAACTATGCAATGCCCCATAAACAAAGGGCTTATTTAAAATCACACAGGCGTCGTTCACTAAATATCTTGTAGGGAAATTATCGGAAGCATCAACCACTAGGTCGTAATGGGCAATAATTTCGAGTGCATTTTCACGTGTTAAAAACGTTTCGTGGGCAATGATTTCCGTCTCCGAGTTCTGCTCTTTCAATTTTTGGACCGCAACCGCAACTTTTGGATTATCGACATCCTTTTCAGCATACAAAACCTGGCGGTGCAAGTTGGATAACGAAACCACATCATTATCTACAATACCCAAAGTTCCCACACCCATGGCGTTCAAATAGGTCAACACAGGAACTCCAAGTCCGCCGGCCCCAACAACCAAAACCTTGGCCGCTTGCAGCTTCAATTGGGCTTCCATCCCAAACTCTTTTAAAATGGTTTGTCGGTCGTAGCGTTCAGTGTTCATTCCACTGCTAATTTCACGATGGCTTCCTTATATTCCTCCTCTGAATTGGCATTTAGAAGTACATTAGGGTTATCAGGAAAAACCAATTTTACATCACTATTAATTAAATATTTTCTTGGACAAGTTCCATTACCACTTGCTAAGTAAGAAATGCTTTCTTCAAAAGCCTTAGGCTCCCAAATAGCACAAAGCGGCTCCGGTAACGGGTCTTCTTTTTGAGCAAAAGAAGTAGCTATTTTATTGGGGTCGCGTGCCGCAATCAACTCTTGTAATGCCAAGAGATCCATTAACGGAAGGTCACAAGCCAATACCAACCACGCAGCATCAGGATGCTGCAGGTGTGCGGACAAAAGCCCGTTGTACGGCCCTTTATAGGTATTCTCGTCTACCACAGTTTCCATATCATCCGAAAATTCACCCTGTTGTTCCGGCCTGATACTCATAAAAGTTTTTTCACAAACCCTACCCAACAAATTATATAGATAGTCACGCTGTGGCATTCCGTGATACGGTATCAGCCCTTTATCTTTTCCCATTCGGGTGCTTTTTCCACCAGCAAGCACCAAACCGTATATTTTAGGACCTATAATCATTCTTTCCTCCTGTTTTTTGTTTCAATTGAACATCAGTGATCTTAACATCATGAGAAAGTGCTTTGCACATATCGTAGATTGTTAATGCACTTACAGAAACCCCGGTTAAAGCCTCCATTTCAACCCCTGTTTTTTCCGTACATTTTACTGTACAGTTAATTTCTAAAGATTGCCCGCTTGGAACAATATCTATCTGAACTTTTGATAAGTTAATTTGATGACAAAGCGGAATTAACTCAGATGTTTTTTTGACCGCCTGAATACCTGCAATAACCGCTGTCTGGATTATGCTTCCCTTCTTTCCTAAAAAATCCTGTCCTGCCAGAGTATCAAAAACCTCTTTAGGGAATTCTACCCTACCTGAAGCCATGGCCATTCTAGCCGTTTCTTTTTTCTCGGATACGTCTACCATTGCCGCGTTACCCGAAGCATCAATATGTGAGAGTTTTTTTTCCATAAACCTATCCTCCTATTGAAGTCATTGAATTGGCGAAAACGCCTTTGTATTTCTCCTGTGCCTCAAAACCTGTTTTAGAACGGCTTCCTATCGCTTTTAAAATACTCTCCTTAATTTTTTCTTCCGAACCTTCACTTCTGAAAATATCACGAATATTCATACTAGGTTGGGCATAGAGACAAGTAATAACATCTCCCGTAGCAGAAACCCGTAAACGATTACAGGAACCACAAAACGTTCTACTAAATGAAGGAATTACACCAAAAGAACCTTTATAACCAGGTATTTTATAATTAATGGAGGTAGACGTTTTAGGGGACGGCAACTCATAATAATCAGGATGCGCCTCTTTTACATAACTTAATATACGCTTATAGTCCCACGCAATGCTTTCAAACTTCTTACTGCCTCCATTAAATGGCATTTCTTCCAAAAAGCGGACAGATACCTCATAGTGTTTGGTAAGTTCCAGCATAGGTAGAATATCTTCCGTATTCTGACCTTCCAATGCGATAAAATTGATACGCACATTAAAACCTTCGGTAATTAGCCTAATGATATTGTTATGTACTGTATCATACTGGTTACGACGGGTAATTTTCTCAAAAGTTTCCTTATTAATGGCATCCATACTCACATTGATGTTCTTAATACCCAACTCTTTGAGTTCATCAATATATGGCCCAATCAGCGTAGCATTTGTAGTAACGGAAATATCGTTCAATCCTTTCATTTGAGACAGATTGCGCATAAGCACCATCAAATCTTTACGAACAAAAGGTTCTCCTCCCGTAATACGTATTTTGTCCACACCCTGCGATACTAAAATTTCGCTTAAACGAGAGAGTTCCTCTATTTTAAAAAGCTTATCGTTTTTAGCAAAGTTTATTCCCTCTGCAGGCATACAATAATTACAACGTAGGTTGCAACGATCGGTAACCGCTAAGCGAACGTAATTAATAGTTCTATTGTGATTATCTATCAGCATATATTGTTCCTTCTCATTTCATTTTCGGTAACTGCAATGCGTTACATCTATTACTTTTAATATCAAAAGTATAAACTACCCGCCACTTACGGGAGGGATTACAGCAACTTCGTCTCCTCTATTTAAATCCATGCCATCTTCTGCATACTCACTATTTACCGCTATCGCTAAAGAAGAAAGCTTCCCGAAATCCGGAAAGCTATTTTTTAATTTCTGCTTCAACTCTAAAACAGATTTAGGCACTTCATCCCCCTCCTCAAAACGAAAGGATGACCTACCTACTATATCTTTGGCAATACCAAATAACAAGACCTCCATATTCAAATAAAATTTTGAAGATACAAGGTACTATAAAAAATAGGAAATCTTAAGGTTTTAAGATGACTTTTGCATTTCCCGGGACGGCATAAAACGCATCAGGTTTTGAGCCTTCATGAAGAGAACTATTTTCAAAAACAACGGTTTTTCTAGGCTCTTTTATTGTTTTTCCATCATTTACATGCCAAGTGATGGATTTAGGTAATTTAACCCCATCAACACCTTCCCAATCATTATAACGAATAAAGCTCAATTTGTCTGATTTTTCATCTGTTCCAAAGGTAAAGGTATATGCCAACCAAGCCATTTCGTGCGATTCTGAATCATAGTACAAATAATAATCATCTTTAGAGGAAGCCCCTACCCCATCATTATAGGATATATGAATTCCCGGGTAGTTTTTACCCTCATACTCCAGGTCTTCTGCAACTTCATATTTTATACCGGGATCTGCCAAAACAAAAGGCATGGCATAAAAATAAAACATAAGATTATGATACAGCGCCGCATTCCCTTTATAGGCTTTTTGCTCATCCAACAACCAAGCATCTTTACCGTTAAAACCTAATGTAACCGGAGGAATCTCAATTTTATCCTTTCTGCTATACAAGTCTACCGTATGCGTTTCGTTTCCGCTAGGCTTAACGATTTCAAAAGTTAAAGTACGTTTGCTCTTGAAGTTTTTAAGGCCTCCGTGAGCATCAAAAACTTCAATCAATGCCTCCGGATAATTATTTTCCTGTGCTCTCGTAATTTCAGTTTCCGCTTCAACCGGTTCAACATTATCTTTCTTAGTCGCCTCTTTACAGCTTAGTAAAGTTAGAATGACAAGTGTACTAACAATAATCTTCATGTCTTTATTTTTAGTTTTAGGGAAATAGGTCGCACAATTCCACTTTTATTTACATTTGCGGTATGCACAAAACTAAGCAAATCTCTAGCGTTCAAAATTCCCTGGTAAAGAAAATACTGCTTTTAAAGGAAAAGTCTAGAGAGCGAAAAAAATCGGGTTTATTTATTATTGAAGGCCACCGAGAAATACAACTAGCACTCAAAGGAGGTTATGAATTTGAAACGGTACTATTTCATCCGGAATTAATGAGCGAAGCGGAAACCTCCACACTTTTTGCGAACGGTTCATCCGCAGTAGATTTTATTGAAATAACAAAAGAAGTTTATCAAAAGCTCGCCTATAGACAAACTACGGAAGGTATTTTAGCCATTGTCAAAAGTCAATCTTCCCTATTGACCGACTTACAACTACCCAATAAAAATCCATTAATTCTCGTTGCCGAAGCTCCAGAAAAACCGGGAAACATAGGCGCTTTATTACGTACTGCAGATGCTGCAAATCTTGACGCCGTAATCATTGCCAATCCAAGAACAGACCTTTACAATCCTAATATTATACGTTCTAGTGTAGGTTGCGTTTTTACGAACAACATAGTCACAGGAAGCACTTCCGAAGTTATTGAGTTCCTCAAAAACAAAAATATCAATATTTATTGTGCAGCACTATCAGCATCCGAAAATTATGTTGAAACCAATTTTAAATCCGCATCGGCAATCGTTGTTGGCACCGAAGCAGACGGACTCTCCAAAGAGTGGCTCAATAGCTCAAAACAAAACGTTATCATTCCCATGCAAGGAGAGATAGATTCCATGAACGTATCGGTCTCGGCCGCTATTCTTATCTTTGAAGCAAAAAGGCAGCGGGATTTTAAATAGCCCCTGCAGTATTTTTTATCCAGACCAACCCCAATTCACCTAAAAACAAAAAGTAAATGAGCACATTGTTCTATATCATCATTACTATTCTCGTGCTACAGTTTATTCTAGAGACCGTTCTTGATCGCCTGAACGCCCAACGCTACAATGACCCTGTTCCAGAAGAACTAAACGATGTTTTTGACCAAGCTGAATACAAGAAATCTCAGGAGTACAAAAAGACCAATTACAATTTTGGACTTATAACTTCTAGCTTTTCATTTATATTGACTTTAGGTTTCCTGATTTTTGGAGGTTTTGAGTGGGTAGACCAAATGGTGCGCAGTGTTACTACAGAACCCATTCCCACGGCTCTAATGTTTTTTGGGATTATTATGATAGGAAACGATATTGTTACCGTTCCCTTATCTTACTACTCTACTTTTGTAATAGAGGAAAAATTTGGTTTTAATAAAACTACCAAAAGCACCTTCTTTTTGGACAAAATAAAAGGGTGGCTCATGATGGCCGTTGTTGGCGGAGCTATATTGTCTTTGATTATTTGGTTCTTTCAGTTGACAGGCTCATATTTTTGGATTTACGCTTGGGGGCTAGTAGCCGTATTCTCCATCTTCATGAACCTATTCTACAGTAAAATTATTGTTCCATTATTCAATAAGCAAACCCCATTAGAAGAGGGAAGTTTAAAAACCAAAATAGAGACTTTTGCTAAAAATGTTGGCTTTGAGCTTAACAACATATTTGTTATTGACGGCTCCAAACGATCCACAAAAGCCAATGCCTATTTCTCAGGGTTTGGCAAAGAAAAAAGAGTTACGCTATACGACACCCTAATCAACGATTTAGAGGAAGAGGAAATTGTTGCTGTTCTAGCTCATGAAGTAGGGCATTACAAGAAAAAACATATCATTTTTAACCTAATTGCCTCAGTAGTATTAACAGGTGTTACACTGTTTGTATTATCCTTATTTATTAACAATCCAGCTGTATCCGCAGCCATAGGAGTGTCCCAACCCAGTTTTCATGCGGCACTAATCGGTTTTGCAATTCTATATAGTCCTATTTCAGAAATCACCGGTTTGATTATGAACCATTTTTCAAGAAAATTTGAATATCAGGCAGATGATTATGCCAAAGACACCTATGCGGCGCTACCGTTAATCACCTCGCTCAAAAAACTATCAAAAAATAGCTTGAGCAATCTTACGCCTCATCCTGCATTTGTATTTATGCACTATTCCCACCCTACACTTCTTGACCGAATTCAGAATCTAAAGCGTTAAAACTGACATCGACATTTAAAATTATTACCACTTTAGTCAGAGGCTTAAAAGAGGAATAATTTTTGTTGTACGACTGCTAAGATTGTGCTATTTTTATTTGAATATGACGCAGGAAGCTATAGAAAAGGAAAACAAAGAGATTGCCAAGCAATATAAAGAATTGCTACGCATTAGCTATCAACATCTATCCGATGATGACAAAACGCTGATACGCTCTGCATTTGAGATTGCGGTAGACGCCCATAAAAACCAACGTAGAAAATCTGGTGAAGCCTACATTTTTCACCCCATAGCGGTAGCTAAAATTGTAGCTTCGGAAATTGGGTTAGATGCCACCTCCATTGCCTCTGCCCTACTTCACGATGTTGTAGAAGATACCGAGTATACTCTGGATGATATTGAGCGCATGTTTGGCGAAACCGTAGCCCGTATTGTTGATGGACTTACGAAAATAGCGCACCTTAAAAAGGACATGAGCACTTCGCAACAGGCGGAGAATTTTAGAAAAATGCTACTTACCTTGCATGATGACGTTAGGGTTATCATTATTAAGATTGCAGACAGGTACCATAATATGCTTACGATGGATGCCATGCCAGAGCATAAGCAAGTACAAATGGCTTCCGAAACGCTTTATATTTATGCTCCATTAGCACATCGTATAGGGCTTTACAATATAAAAACAGAGCTAGAAGACCTTAGTTTAAAATATACAGAACCTAATGTTTACAATGGCATTAAGGGTAAAATTGAAGAATCAAAAGAAGAACAGCAAGCTTATATTGATGCCTTTTCTGGTGTAATAGATAAATCTCTAAAAGAAGAGGGATTAAACTATTACATTAAAGGTCGGATGAAATCAATTTTTTCCATCCGAAAAAAGATGAATACGCAGAATGTGACTTTTGACGAAATCTATGACAAATTTGCCATTCGTATCATTTACAAATCTGACCGGCAGAATGAAAAATTCTTAGCTTGGAAGATTTACTCTATTGTAACGGATAACTTTACCCCTAACCCTGTACGACTTAGAGATTGGATATCATCTCCAAAATCTACGGGTTACGAAGCCTTACACATAACGGTTATGGGTCCCAAAGGTAGATGGGTAGAAGTACAAATACGTAGTGAACGTATGCATGAAATTGCAGAAAAAGGATACGCAGCTCACTTTAAATACAAACATGGAGACCAAAAAGAGCAAGGTATAGAAGTATGGCTCAATCGCTTACAAGAAGCACTTGAAAATGCCAATACCAATGCGGTAGATTTTGTTGAAGAATTTAAACTGAATTTATACGCCAAAGAAATTTTTGTTTTCACACCAAAAGGAGAGCTCAAATCTTTACCAAAAGGAGCCACACCGTTAGATTTTGCCTTTAACATACATACAGAAGTAGGTATGCGTACCCGTGGCTCTAAAGTAAATGGAAAGCTCGTACCTCTCAATACAACCCTGCACAGTGGTGATCAAGTAGAAATCATAACTTCTGACCAAGCAAAGCCAAATCAAAACTGGTTGGATTACGCCACAACGGCAAGGGCCAGAGCAAAAATAAAATCTTCGTTAAGAGAAGAGAAAAAATCGGTTGCGGAAGAAGGCAAAGAAATTTTACGTAGAAAATTAAAATCTCAGAAAGTTGCGCTTAATGAGGATTCCATCAATAAAATGGTGACCTTCTTTAAACTAAAGACCAGTCTGGACCTTTTTTACAGGGTAGGTATCGGGTCCATAGACAACCAAATGCTAAAGGAGTTTTCTTCGTCTTATTCTAATGCGTTTATCAGTTTCTTTAAAAATAAGATTCGAAGAAACCCTACCCCCTCAGATGTTCAAAAAGATGAGATTACAACCAAATATGATGTGCTTGTATTTGGTAAGGAAGAGGAGAAACTTGAGTATAAACTTTCTCAATGTTGCAACCCTATTCCTGGAGACCAAGTTTTTGGTTTTGTTAGTGTAAATGAAGGTATCAAGGTTCACAAGAAAAACTGTCCTAACGCTATACAACTACAATCTAACTATGCGTACCGAATTATTAGCGCTAAATGGATTGACTCCAGTCAGGAAGAATTCTTATCCGAAATTCGATTAACCGGAATAGACAACTTAGGTTTGGTAAGTGAGATTACTGAAGTCATATCTGATGATATGCACGTTAACATCAGAAATCTTAATTTTAGTACTGATGGCGGAACTTTTAAAGGCTCCATTACCGTAGTAGTCAAAAATAATGGCATTCTAAAAAAGCTGATGGTGAATCTCAAGAAAATTAACGGAATAGATAAAGTCTCAAGAATTTAGAATTGTAATTAAAATATAACCGTACCTTTGCGGATTGACGAATATAACCCTAGTTATGGCAGCCAACAAAAATCAAGAAATCGTAAAAAACGTTTTCACCACCTTTTTAGAAGAGAACGGGCATAGAAAAACACCCGAACGCTATGCCATACTTCAAGAAATTTATGACAGCGAGGAGCATTTTGACATTGAATCGCTGTACATAAACATGAAGAATAAAAACTACAGGGTAAGTCGCGCTACGCTCTACAATACCATTGAACTTTTATTAGAGTGTAAATTGGTTCGTAAACATCAATTTGGCAAGAACCAAGCACAATACGAGAAATCTTATTTTGATCGCCAACATGATCACGTTATCTTAACGGATACCGGTGAAGTTGTAGAATTTTGCGATCCTCGTATTCAATCAATTAAGAAAACCATTGAGGAAGTTTTTGATATAAAAATCAATACACACTCCCTTTACTTTTATGGTACTCGAAATAAAAAAGAAAACACGAACAGCTAACCAAAATTTTAGATGGCAGTAGATTTATTGTTAGGATTACAGTGGGGAGACGAAGGAAAAGGAAAAATCGTTGACGTACTTACTACAGATTACGACATTATCGCAAGATTCCAAGGAGGTCCAAACGCAGGACACACATTAGAGTTTGATGGTATTAAACACGTTTTACACACAATTCCTTCAGGCATTTTCCACAAAAACGCTTTAAATATTGTAGGTAACGGAGTAGTAATAGACCCGGTAATCTTCAAAAAAGAATTAGACGCATTAAAAAAATTCAATTTAGACATTAAGTCAAAATTGTTCATTTCAAGAAAAGCACACCTAATATTGCCAACGCACCGCTTATTGGATGCTGCTTCTGAAGCATCTAAAGGGAAAGCTAAAATTGGCTCTACCCTAAAGGGAATAGGTCCAACATACATGGACAAAACAGGTCGTAACGGTATGCGTATCGGAGATCTTGAATTGGCTGATTGGAAAGAAAAATACCGCAACTTGGCAAACAAGCACGAAGCCATGATTGCTTATTACAATGTTGACATTCAGTATGATTTGGCTGAATTAGAAAAAGATTTCTTTGAATCTATTGAAGAGTTGAAACAGTTAAGCTTTATTGATAGCGAAGAGTATCTTTACCAAGCACAAAAAAGTGGAAAGAAGATATTGGCAGAAGGCGCACAAGGTTCTTTATTAGATATTGATTTTGGAACGTATCCATTTGTAACTTCTAGTAACACTACTGCTGCAGGTGCCTGTACAGGTCTTGGGGTTGCCCCAAACCAAATAGGCGATGTAAAAGGTATCTTTAAAGCATACACTACAAGAGTGGGTAGTGGTCCTTTTCCAACAGAACTTTTTGATGAAGATGGAGAAACCATGGCTCGTATTGGTAATGAGTTTGGTGCTACTACCGGTCGCCCTAGAAGATGTGGTTGGTTAGACCTGGTTGCCTTAAAGTATGCAGTTATCATTAACGGTGTTACTGAATTAATGATGATGAAAGCCGATGTTTTAAGTGGATTTGATACTTTAAAAATCTGTACCGCTTACAATTATAAAGGCGATAAAATAGAACACCTTCCATTTAATATTGAAGCAGAAAACGTAACACCTATTTACTCAGAAATGAAAGGTTGGAAAGAAGACCTTACTAAAATGAGTAGCGCAGACCAGTTACCGCAATCACTTCAGGCTTACATTGATTTCTTGGAAAAAGAACTAGAAGTGCCTATTAAAATAGTTTCTGTAGGGCCTGACCGTACACAGACTATACACAGATAACCACAGGTTAAAAAGAACTTCGGAATATAAATTTCGATATGTAGTTTAGGATAGTGAGGAAAAATACAAATTTCAGTGCGGTTTGTAATCGTCCTAAATCTATCCTAAACTATATTGCTTCCTTTAAAAAAAACCTATTTTTGGTCAAAATTCAAATAGCATTGAATCTACTCCGTATTTTTTTGTTTTTCCTTGGCATGACTCTTATTGGCCATGCTCAAGAAGAAAAGACTTCCCCAAACGATACTACGCAGAGTAAACAGATTAACATTGTTTACGGGGCCAACTTTACTAAAAATGAAGAACAATTTCCCGGAGCTTCAATTTTTAGCAAGGATGATAAACAAGTGCAATTTGAACACCAAGGCGCAGATCTTTGGTGCGATATTGCCATTTACTACCAAAAAGAAAATAGGCTACGTGCTTTAGGGAATGTTCGTTTGCAGCAAGGTGATTCTATAGAAATGACCAGTGGTAAAATCAATTATGATGGAGAAACAAGGCTGGCCAAGGCTTTTGAAGACGTACTTTTAGAAACCGATCAGCAGAGTGGTAAAATGACGCTAAGAACAGACACTCTCTATTTTGATCGTGAAAAACAAGAATCATATTACAATAGTTCGGGTACCATCATAGACTCTACCAATACACTTACCAGCGAAATTGGTCGGTATTTTATGGAATTGGACAAGTATCAATTTCTAGACAGTGTTCATATAGATAATCCACAATACATACTAGACTCCCAGCAACTTGACTACTATACAACATCTAAGAACGCATATATGTACGGACCTTCAACTATTACTGGAGATGCCTATAAAATATATTGTGAACGTGGTTTCTACGATACTAAAGTTGAAAGCGGGTACGGCATAAAAAACACCCGTATTGACTACAACAATCGTATTATTGAAGGTGATAGTGTCTATTTCAATAAGGCTTCAGAATTTGCTTCTGCCACTAATAACATCACGGTTACAGATACCGTAAATAATGGAATTATCCGTGCTCATTATGCCGAAGTGTTTAAAGCGAAAGATTCTGTATTTGCAACTAAGCGAGCAGTTTCCATCAGCCTTGTAGAACAAGATTCACTATATATGCATGGTGATACTTTGATGATTACAGGAAAACCAGAAAACAGGGTATTACGCGCTTTTAAAAATGCTAAATTCTATAAAACCGATTTAAGTGGAAAATGTGATTCCATTCATACATCAGAAAAAACAGGAATTACCCAATTAATTCGCAACCCAGTACTTTGGAACGGAGATAACCAAATGACAGGTGATAGCATACATTTAATCTCTAATCTAGAAACAGAAAAGCTTGATTCGCTCAAAGTATTGGAAAATGCTTTTATTATTTCTTTGGATAGTATTAGCATGACGGGCTACAACCAAGCAAAAGGTAAAGACCTTTTTGGAAAATTCGTTGAAAATGAGTTAAAGTATATTGACCTAGTTAAAAATACTGAGGTTATTTATTATATGTACAATGATGATGAAGAGCTTATAGGCATTGATAAAACCATTTGCAGTAAAATAAATATTGTAATGGCTAATAATGATGTTGAAGACCTTTCTTTTTTTATTGAGCCAGATGGTGATATTTTTCCTGAAACAGAACTTCCTGTAGAAAGCAGGAAGCTAAAAGGATTCATATGGCGGGGCGATGAACGTATTGTCTCCAAAGAAGATATATTTGACGATGACGACAACAATATTGTACTACCCATCATTAGAGGTATAGAAAACCCCATTGATATTGACGCTGAGGAAGCAGAACGATCAGGAAATTCAAATGACCCTGTCAATAAGATTCCTCCTACCAATGATAATGCTTCCAAGCCTATACTAAGGCCTAAGCTTAAAAAAGTGACTTCAAGTCCTGTTCAATGAAACAAGATTTCTTAAAATATCAAGCGCAAACTTCACCACACCCGTTGGCATTAGAAGTTTCGCATGCCAAAGGCAGCTATATATATGATGCCAAAGGTAATGCCCATTTAGATTTTGTTGCAGGTGTCTCCGCTTGCAGCTTGGGACATTGTCACCCAAAAATAGTTGCGGCTATTCAAAAACAAACGGAAACCTATATGCATGTTATGGTATATGGAGAATACGTGCAAGAGCCAGCCGTTGCGTATACAAAACTTCTTGCCTCTCTTTTACCCAAATCCTTAGAAACCACTTACATGGTTAATAGCGGTACCGAAGCCGTAGAAGGCGCACTAAAACTCGCAAGAAGAGCTACAGGAAGAAGTCAACTACTAGCTGCTCGTCATGGGTATCACGGTAATACAATGGGTAGTTTAAGCGTAATGGGCTATGAAGAAAGAAAAAGTGCTTTTAGGCCCCTTTTACCCGATATAGGATTTATTAGTTTTAATAACGAAGCTGATTTAGACAAAATAACAAAGAAAACAGCTGGAGTCATTTTGGAAACCATTCAAGGTGGAGCAGGTTTTATTGAACCTAAAAATGACTATTTAAAAAAAGTTCGCCAACGTTGTAATGAAACTGGCACTTTACTGATTTTAGATGAAATTCAACCGGGTTTTGGGCGCACCGGAAAATTGTTCGCTTTTGAGCACTATGACTGTATTCCTGATATTTTAGTGACAGGAAAGGGCATGGCCTCTGGCCTACCGGTAGGTGCATTTACGGCCTCTAATAAATTGATGTCAACCTTGCAAGATAGTCCTAAACTAGGCCATATTACTACATTTGGTGGCAATCCTGTTATTGCAGCAGCCTGCCTTGCCACTTTAGAAGAAGTTACCCAGACACAACTCATTAACGAAACACTAAAAAAAGAGGCTCTTGTTAGAAAACTCCTCAAACACCGACTAATTAAGGAAATTAGGGGGAAAGGTCTCATGCTAGCTTTAATCCTAGAAAATGCCGAAATAGTAAATCACTTAATACTTACCTGTGCTAAGAAAGGGTTGATTTTATTTTGGTTACTTTTTGAACCAAAAGCTGTTCGGATTTCTCCGCCTTTAACCATTTCTACAGATGAAATTGAAAGCGGTTGTAGTATAATACTTGAAGTTTTAGAAGGTTACAAGCAATAACCTGTTAACTAATTTGTTAATAATATAGGTGTAATCAAGTTTAAAAGAGTACTTCAAAAGGTTACTTTTAATAACATAGTTTAACCAAAACGTTCCTATGGCGTTAGAATCCAACGAAAGGCCGAACAGGCCGATTGCCAAGTTTGAATCGATGCTTAAAACCGACGACATCTATTTCTTTGATGCCGAGGATTTTGAAGACATCATACATCATTATTTGAACAATGGTAAAATAGCGCTAGCGAAAAAAGCAATTAAAATTGGTCTACAGCAACATCCAGATTCCACGGAATTGAAGTTGTTGAATATTGAAGTGCTGGTTTTTGAAAACCAGTTAGATATTGCCGAGCAACATCTAGATGAGCTTCAGATATTAGATGCCACCAATGAGGAAATTTTTATTCAGCGGGCAAATATTTATTCAAAAAAAGACAATCACGAAGCGGCCGTAGCCCTGTTAAACCAAGCTTTGGATTTAGCGGAAAACAGCTTTGACATTCATTCTTTATTAGGAATGGAATATCTTTTTATGGACGATTTTAAATTGGCCAAAGAAAGTTTTATGCGTTGTGTTTCTTTTGATGAACACGACTATTCATCATTGTACAATGTTATTTATTGTTTTGAATTCTTAGAAGATCACGAAGGAGCCATTGTATATCTAAATGATTATCTAGAACGAAATCCGTATTGCGAAGTGGCATGGCACCAGCTGGGTAAGCAGTACATGTACAAGAAAATGCATACTGAAGCACTTGCCGCATACGATTTTGCCATTATATCAGATGACACCTTTATCGGGGCCTATTTTGAAAAAGGAAAAGTTCTTGAAAAAATGGGCAAATACAATGAAGCTATAGAGAATTATGAGGCTACCATAAAAATGGAAGACCCTACTTCTCACGCTTATTTGAGAATTGGCAAATGCCATGAAAAGCTACAGAATGACGATATGGCCAAGTATTACTACTACCATACCGTTCATGAAGACCCTTTATTGGATAAAGGATGGTTAGCAATTACCGATTTTTATTACCGTAGAGAAAATTACACAAAGGCACTTTACTACGTAAACAAAGCTCTTAATATAGACGGCGAAAACCCTTTGTACTGGAAAAAATGTGCGTATATAAATGCGGCACTTAAAAAGTATGATCAAGCCGACTTTGCCTTTAAACAGGCCGTAGACCTTGGTAATTATGAATTAAAGACTTGGCTTAATTGGGCAGATGTTGTCCTAAACAATGAAGATGCCACAAGTGCTTTACAAATTTTAGCACAAGGCCAGGAGTTTTATCCAGAAAATGCCGAACTTAAATACAAAACCGCTGGTTTTCATTTAGCCAACAATGATATTATAAACGGGCGTATTAGTTTAATGGATGCGCTAAAACTAGATTTACAAAAATTACCGCTTTTCTTTGAAGAGTTTCCGCAATACACCAAATCTGACTGGGTATTGAAGGCCGTAGAAAAAGCTGAAAAATCATCAAAATAAACAACTAATTAACAAGCCCTTATAATTTTATACTATAAAAATTATAAGGGCTTGTTCCATTTTTTCCTACGTTCAAATTTTAAAAGCTATTTTTGCTTTTCAACGAACGAACCACATGGAAAAAAGAAACTTTTTAGACTATACCTTTATTACCCTAAAAGGAATGGCTATGGGAGCCGCCGATGTTGTACCAGGAGTCTCAGGAGGAACAATCGCTTTTATTTCAGGAATTTACGAAGAGCTTATCACCTCAATTAACAATGTAGACCTTTCTCTCTTTAAAGAACTTAAAGAAAATGGGATAAAAGCTGCATGGACTAAACTGAACGGTAATTTTCTTATGGCCTTGTTTTTAGGCATAGGAATAAGTGTACTCTCTTTAGCTAAGTTAGTGAGTTGGCTGCTAGAAAATAAACCTATTCTAATATGGTCCTTCTTTTTTGGTCTGGTTATAGCAAGTATTCTGCTTGTAGGTAAAGAGGTTCAAAAATGGAATGCTAAAACTATAATCGCTTTAATTGTAGGTGCAGCCGTGGCATATTACATTACTATTTTGCCGCCTTCGGAAAGTGCAGATAGCCTACCCTATCTATTCCTATCAGGCGCATTAGCCATCTGCGCTATGATTCTTCCTGGAATTTCGGGAGCGTTTATTTTAGTTTTGCTAGGATCTTATAAAACTATAATAGATGCGGTACACAACCTTGACTTTAAGGTTATTGGTGCAGTAGGTGTTGGTGCTATTTTTGGCCTTTTGAGTTTTGCTAAACTTTTAAAGTGGATGTTCAATAACCAAAAAAATCTAACCTTGGCCATACTTACCGGTTTTATCGTGGGCTCCTTGAACAAAATATGGCCTTGGAAAAGAATATTGGAGACTAAGACCATAGGCAAAAAAGTTGTTACTTTAGACGAAAATGTGAGCCCTTTTAATTTTGAGGGAGACAGTCAAATAATAATTGCCTTGGCAGCAGCTTTAACTGGTTTTTTAGTGATTTTTATATTGGAAAGAACTGCTTCAAAAAAATAAGTCCCCTAGTTCATGTATAACACCAGAACATTTACTGACAAATTCTTTTTGGTCATAAAAGGTCTGTGCATGGGTGCTGCAAACAAAGTACCTGGTGTTTCAGGAGGTATAGTTGCGTTTGTTGGTGGATTTTATGAAGAATTTATCTACTCGCTTCAAAAAGTAAATGGCAAAGCTCTTAAACTTTTATTAAACGGAAGGTTCAAGAGTTTTTACAGGTATATAAACGGTACATTTCTATCGCTTCTTATTTTTGGAATGCTAGTAAGTTATTTCAGCGTTTCTAAATTGCTTGATTATTTCTTGGCCCAAAAAGAACTCTTTGTCTGGTCTGCTTTTTTTGGGATGATATTAGGTTCCATTTATTACATTTCAAAAGACTTTGAACACTGGAATAGAAAAACAATAACAGCGGGTATCATTGGGCTCATTGTAGGTATTTCTATAAGTTTCTTAAATCCGGCAAAAGAAAACGATAATCTATTTTTTATTTTCGCCTGTGGCATTATTAGTGTTTCCGGTATGACTTTACCTGGGCTTTCCGGTTCCTTTATTCTTATCCTTCTTGGCAACTATGTGCTGCTCTTGGTAGATTCTGTAAATGCCCTTTATGATACTTTTTCAGAAGTCCTTATAGGAGATTATAGTTTTGCAAGTAATCCCGAACGCTTGGACACTTTAACCATTCTAGCTGTTTTCACAGCAGGTTCTGCCACGGGTTTGGTAAGCCTTTCGCATGTATTGACCTATGTCCTGAAACACTTTAAACACATTACTACAGCTGTAATTATCGGTTTTATAACTGGTTCTTTAGGTGTAGTTTGGCCATGGAAACGTACTATTTTTAAAACGGATATATCTGGAGAATTGATTCTTGATAGTAATGGAAAACAAATCATTAGCAACTATGAACGTTTTTTTCCTGATTTAGGAAGCTCAGAGACTTGGTGGGCCTTCTTTTTTGTTCTAGTAGGTATTGCCATTTTATTAGTATTAGACTGGTATGGAAAGGTTAGAAAAGATGCTGAGCTAACAATGTAAATGGCTTTGCTTTTATCTCAAAAATAAAATATGAAAAAAGTAAGATTCGGATTAATAGGAAAAGATATTTCATATTCATTCTCCCGAGGGTATTTCACGGAGAAATTTTCTAATATGGGACTAGAGGACCATTCGTATGAAAACTTCGATTTTCAAGCTATTGAGGAAATTAAAGATGTTCTAAAAAACAACGACGATATCTATGGTATGAACGTTACCATACCTTACAAACAACAAGTAATGCCCTTTTTAGATGAACTTGATAAAGAAGCTGAAAAAATAGGGGCCGTGAACACCATCCAATTCACGGAAAACGGCTTAAAAGGCTTTAATACGGATGCTTACGGATTTAAGAATGCCATGATGCCTTTTCTAAAACCCCACCATGACAAGGCATTAATATTGGGTACTGGTGGCGCTTCAAAAGCCGTAGCTTATGTTTTAGGGGAGCTCGGTATTTCCTATACTTTCGTCTCTAGAAGTCCTGGAAATAATAAAATAAGCTATGATCAAGTTACTAAAAACGTATTAAAAGATCATACAATTTTAGTGAACTGTACCCCTCTTGGTACTCACCCAAATATTGAGGAACGACCTTCCCTACCCTACGAATTTCTTAGTGACCAACATTTTCTATTCGACCTTATCTACAATCCTGAAAAAACTGCCTTTTTAACAGCCGGTGAAGCTAAAGGAGCCCAAATCTGTAACGGTTTACGAATGTTGGAACTTCAAGCAGACCGTTCATGGCAGATTTGGCAAGAAAGTTAATCCGGTCTTCCTTCTTTCGTTTCACATCTAATCAACTTATTAAAAGACAGTTACAATTTCATTGGCTTTTACAAGGTCTGCGGAGAAATCCACATTTTTGCTGAAAGCTAAAATACCCCTATACCTTTTGTTGTTAGAGTGGTTGTTAGTATCTTACCCTTGCATTTTGCAAAATCAATATCTTAGAAATGATGGAAGATAAGGAACGGGAACTACAACATAACGTAGGGGAAGAAAACAAAGAAGAAATCATCGAAAATACGGAGAATTCCACTAGTACGGAGGTTTCTCAAACGGTGGCTACTCCTAAAAAAGAACTATCCGGAACACCCGAGGATGAAGGCTCTGACAACGAAGCACAAACTACGGTAACTCCCGAAATTGAGCAACCTTCTGCTTTCGAAAAAGAAACTCCGTCCGAATCTATTAAAGAAGAAACTACTACTGCTGCTCCTAAAAAAGAAGAGAAAACGGAGGAAAAAGAAGATGTTCTTGAAGAAATAGACGAGAACAATGCTGAAGATGCAGAAGATACGGACAATAAAGAACGCCATACTATTCCACTTTTGGATTACCATTCCATGTCTATGGAAAATTTGGTAGGTGAACTTCAAAAATTGGTTCGTAATGAAAAAGTGCAAGCCATAAAGAAACATGTAGATGGCATTAAATCTGAATTTGACCAAAAGTTTCAAGAGTTTATAGAGGGTAAAAAAGAAGATTTTATCGCTGGTGGCGGAAATGAAATAGATTTCAGGTACAATTCAGTTACTAAAAGACAGTTTAACGAGGTATATGGTGATTACCGTGAGAAACGCAATCAATACTATAAATCCCTTGAAAAAAATCTAAAAGAAAATTTAAGCAGACGCCTTGAGATCATTGAAGAACTAAAAGGTCTTGTCAATGTTGATGAGGACATGAACACCACTTACAAAGCGTTCAAGGAACTTCAGGAAAACTGGCGTAATGCGGGGCCCATACCAAGGACCGAGTACAACAATGTATGGCGTACCTACCAACATCACATTGAAATCTTTTATGATTTTCTACACCTGAACCGAGAGTTACGGGACCTTGATTTTAAACATAATTTAGAAGAAAAGGAGAAATTAGTGATACAGGCGGAAACCCTAGCCAAAGAGCCAGACCTTACTATTGCTTTTAGAGATTTACAGACCTTGCATAAAATCTGGAAAGAGGATATTGGTCCTGTAGGTCAAGAACATCGTGAGGAAATATGGGAGCGTTTTAGTAATGCCACAAAGGTTTTACACCAGAGAAGGCAAGACCATTACAAAGAGCTTGATGCACAATACGAGCAGAATCTGGTTAAAAAGAATGAAATAATAGCAACTATTGAGGCCATGTCCCAAAATGTTGCTACCAGCCACAAAGCGCTACAGCAACAAATAAAAAAACTGGAAGAACGTAGAAATGCTTTTTTTGAAGCAGGTAAAGTACCTAGAAACCAGAATGAAAAAACATGGGGTGCTTTCAAAACTGCCGTTCGTAATTTTAATAGGAGTAAGAATGCCTATTACAAGAATCTAAAAAAAGAACAACAGGATAATCTGGACAAAAAAAGAGCATTACTTGACCGTGCCGTTGCGTTAAAAGATAGCGAAGAGTATGACAGGGTTACCCCAGAAATGAAACGCATTCAGAATGAATGGAAGCAAATTGGTCATGTACCCAGGAAATACTCAGATAAGATATGGAAAGAGTTCAAAACTGCTTGCAACCATTATTTTGACCGTCTACATGCCCTAAAAAATGAAGGCCTTAAAGAAGAACAAGAAAACTTTGAAAAGAAAAATGCTTGTCTTGAAAAGTTATCTGCTTTTAAATTATCCGGCAAGCGCGAAGACGACCTTAAAACAATAAAAGCATTTATTGCGGAGTGGAAATCATACGGTAGAGTTCCTTTTAAGAAAAAGAACATTGACCAGAAGTTCAATAAAATTTTAGATGGCATTTTCAAGAAATTGGATATTGACCGTCAAGAGTCGGAATTGTTGAAATATGGAAATAAAATTCAGGAATTGGCAAATGCCGATAACGAACGAGCTATACAAAACGAGCGTAGTTTCATCCGTAAGAAAATAGAGGAAAGTAAAGGAGAGATTCGTCAATTAGAAACAAACCTTCAGTTCTTTTCCAACGCTTCAGAAGATAACCCTTTAGTTCGTGATGTAATTAAACGCGTAGACGCGCATAAAGAAACTTTAGAGACCTGGAAAGCGAAGTTAAAGAAACTCAACATCTTAAAAAATGATTTAAACAGGGCTAACGATGCTGAGGAAGAAGCGGCAAATAGCGAAGCCGGAGAAGAAGAGTAATTCCCTTATAAAAACACCCGCAGAAAACTAAACACATCATTTGAAAAAATGATAAGAACAACTCGCTCATTAGTAAAGTAAAATATATGAAAATTATAGGCATCGGAAAGAATTATGTTAACGATAAATCTGAAATAAGCGGACTAAAAAATGACACGCAGTTAATATTCACAAAGCCAGATTCATCTTTAGTTACAGATAATAAAGATGTTGTTTTTCCTTCCATAACCAACCAACTTATTTATGAAGTAGAATTGGTTGTGAAAATTGGTAAAAAAGGAAAAGACATTGCACTAGACGACGCAAACTCATATATATCCGAAATAGCTATTGGTATTGACTATACGGCAAAAGATGTTCTTACTGCGAGCAGAGAGAAAAAACAACCTTGGGCACTTGCCAAAGGGTTTGACGGAGCTTCTCCAATTTCTAATTTCAAACCTATTTCTGACTTTTCGGATTTAAACAATATCAACTTTGATTTAGTAATAAACGGAGAACAAAAACAGGTAGGAAATACAGATTTCATTATCTATAACTTTGCAGAAATCATAAGCTTTGTATCCACTTTTATGACCCTAAACCCTGGAGATATGATATTTACGGGTACACCTGCATCAGGAGCAGGACAAACTTTTAAAGGTGACCATCTACAAGCTTCAATTGAAGGTGAGTTATTGTTGGATTTTAAAATGATTTAAACCAGCCATAAAATTTCCTTTAAATAGGACTATCACCTCATGCCAAATAAGCCCGAAGCAAAATATACTATGAGGTAAATCAGTATATTAGCTAAGTATTTGGCCTGCTTTTCTCTGCAAACAAAAACGGAAGTACAAGGATATCATCACTTTAAAAAACACCAGTTATGAAGCATTACTTTATACTTTTAGTTATAGTACTATTTACAAGTTGTGGAACCAAAGAAAAGACAATCGCAGCTTTAATTGAAGTTGACCAAGCCACTATTGGCAAACACATTCAGAGTCTAGCTTCAGATGAGTTTCTAGGAAGAAAGCCATTTACAGAAGGGGAAGTAAAAACAGTGACTTATTTAAAAGATGAGTTCGAAAAACTAGGTCTGTCCCCTGGAAACGGAGATAGTTTTTTTCAAGAAGTTCCCATGGTAGAGATTACCGGAACTCCTACCGAAAAAATGGTAATTTCAGGAAAAGGTGGAAGCTTCAATTTAGATCTTCTAAAAGATTTTGTTGCTACAACCAATAAAGCCGTAACAAATGTGAGTCTTGATAATTCTGAGCTCGTTTTTGCTGGCTATGGCATTGTTGCTCCTGAGTATGACTGGAATGATTATGAAGGTATTGATTGGAAAGGTAAAACTGCTGTTGTCTTAATCAATGACCCAGGGTTTCAATCTGGGGATTCAACCTTGTTTAAAGGAAATGAAATGACTTACTATGGTCGTTGGACCTACAAATATGAAGAGGCAGCAAGACAAGGTGCAGATGGTCTTATTATTATTCATGATACGGAGCCCGCTTCTTATGGGTGGAATGTGATTGAATCTGGTTGGAGCGGAGCCAAATTAATTATTGAAAGTGATTTACCTCTTTTAGATGTTGAGTCTTGGATTAGTGGTGAGAGTGCCCAAAGCATATTTGATGCTTCAATTATGAAAGGTGAGGATTATAAAACCCTTGCTAGAAGTAAAGAGTTTAAGCCTATTTCTCTAGATTTAAACGTTTCTGTTGCAATTCAAAATAAGATTAAAAAAGATGTTTCTAAAAATGTAATTGCACTTATTCCCGGGACGGATAAAAAGAATGAAGTTATCATTTACTCCGCACATTGGGATCACTTCGGTATAGGCAAAGCTATAAACGGGGACTCCATCTATAATGGTGCCGTAGATAATGCTTCGGGTACCGCAGGTCTTTTGGCAATTGCCGAAGCTTTAAAAAATAGTAAGCCAACAAAACGTTCTATCGCATTTATAGCCGTAACTGGAGAAGAACAAGGCCTATTAGGCTCAGCTTATTATGCCGAAAATCCCATTTTTAACCCGAAGAAAACCGTGGCAAATATTAATATTGATGCGCTATCCAGCCCCGGAAAAATGAAAGACCTGACCATAACTGGTTTTGGACAGTCCGAAATGGATGAATATGCCGAAGCAGCCGCCTTAGAACAGGACCGTTATATTATTCCAGACCCGGATGCCGAAAAAGGATATTTCTTTAGATCGGACCATTTCAATTTTGCCAAGATTGGTATTCCCGCCCTATATGCCAGTGGTTCACATGAAGGTTTTGACATGAGTATTGAGGAGATAAAGAAAATGAAAGCGGACTATTTAACCCATATCTACCACCAACCTTCGGACGAGTACGATCCCGAAACCACGGAACTGAGCGGCGTTCAATTTGATCTGCAGTTATTTTATAATGTAGGATTGCGATTGGCCAATGAAGATTATTTCCCCAAATGGTACGATGGAAGCGAATTTAAAGCGGCCCGTAAATAGTATCAAAAAGAAGTCAACTAAAAATTAAAACACGGTTTAAGGTATACTTTCATATACATCTTAAACCGTGTTTTTTTAAATGAAATTTATGATTTTACATACGTAAACTCAATTGTAGCTTCTTCATTATCCGCATTCAAGTACGTATAAATAAGCGTAAGTGTAGTATCGTTTTCCAATACCAATTTAGCGCTTGTAGATTTTTTCAATTCAACTGTTTTCTCATCCGTTACCTCATATTCCACCAGACTCGTTTTTATAAAACTACAATCGGCATTGGTATCAAAATCCACCGTTTCGTTCCCTTTAGTAACGCTAGCAGCAAATTCAGCCGGCATTGGGTAGCTCACCCCAATATTATACTTTAATAGATCGCTTCTTCCAAACGTAGTTTTGTGTTGTAAAAATTCAAACACACTGTCTGACTGAAAGTCGATTGTATTCTTCATTAAACAAGGGTCCGTTGCTCCTGTCAATTCCCATTTTCCGAGCAATTTGGCAATCACAGCAGTTCCATCATAGGTGTTAGTATCGGCAGGAGTTTCCGTTTTTTCCTCTACTTCTACCTCATCCGTATTGGCCCCTTCCGGTTGATTCAAGGCTTCGTTATCGTTTCTTACAAAAATATCTAACCTTGTCTGTTCCGTACCACTGGCATCGGTAATTACTGAAGTTACCTTAAGCGTATCGTCTATAAGTTCAATTTCCGAAGAAGAATCAAAAAAAGTAACCTTGTTAAGTCCTTCTATCATGTACGTCCCTTCCTGTGTGTTTGTAGAAATACTAGAACCCGCAGCGCTGTTAGTTCCTGTTTTGTATACCAGGCTATAGGTATCATCATCATTAAAATTGGCTCGGGAATCCTTTAAAACTTCAAATTCTGAACTGGCAATAATTTCATTGTTAATGCTACTGCTTATCAATACCCACTCCCCTAGTAAATTGGTCTTGGTTTCCGTAACATACTCCGCAACCGCTTCTTTTTCAGTTTCGGTGCTAGAATCATCGTCACTACAATTGATCATCAGTAAGGAAAACATAATGACCGTAAGCATTGAAACTCCTAATCTAAGTTTTGAATTTTTCATAAATTACTATAATTGAATTGTTTTGGTTTTACAGTTGCAAAAGTGGATTCGCTCTTTGCCGCCATCCCCATTTTTATCTATTTTTTTGGATTGAAAGTGGCCAAAGTCTATACCAAAACTAGCCTATATGAACCATTTTTTATTGAGCTACTTTTGATGTAAAATCATAAGAATCTAAAAATCAGCATGAAGCTTATAGAAAATTAATAGAATATTAACGTAGTCTATTCTATGCTACTTTATTTTATGACATGAAATAAGGTTTCGACACGCTTACTTGGAGAGAGGATAAACCAGAAAATTTATAGAACAAAACACGAAGCGGCTGCCATAAAATAGATTAAATGGTCTGGATACGCTTGAACAAGAATTCTTTCTGGGATTTACTCAATGGAATAACCTTTCTATTGATAACTAAATGGTCATCTGCAATTGTATTAAGCTTAGAGATGTTCACTATAAACGATCGGTGTACGCGAACAAAATTGGCTTTCGGCAGTCGTCCTTGCATTATTTTCAGGGTTTGGCTCAATACAAAACGTTTCGTTTTGGTCACCACAGTGCAGTAATTCCGGTTCGCTTCAATATAAAGCATATCATCTAGCAGCAGTTTTTCCATTTTACCATTATAGCGAATAAATACGCGATCCTCAAGAACTTCTAGATCAGGTAGCGATGCTGTTTGGACATTCTCCTTCACTAGCTGGTCAGCTACCAATTCTATAGTCCGCTCTAGATTTAATTTATTGAAGGGCTTTGTTATAAAGGCCTTGGGTTTGGTTTTCTTTGCCGCAGAAAATGTGGCTTCATCTGTATTGGCCGTAAGATAGATAACGGGAATATCTCTATGCTTATGAATTTCCATTGCCGTTTGAATACCGTTCAAAGCTCCTTTTAAATTAATATCGAGCAATAAAATATCAGGTGCATTCTCTTTGGTTTGCAATAAGGCTTCCTCTCCCCTTGTTACGATGCCAGTAACTTCATATCCCAAACTCTCTAATTGCAATGAGATATTGGCAGCTATAATCATGTCATCTTCCACTATAAGTATTCGGGTCTTGTTCTTCATATTCACGCCGCTTTGCCAGGTTCAAATTGAATGGATACTGTTGTTCCCTGATTTATTTTAAGTATCATTTTGCCATCCAATTGTTTTGTAAGCAACTCTACCAATTGTGTACCGAAGCCTGTGCCTTGGGTATTTGTGTCTAGTTGTTTCCCTATACCGTTATCCATAACCTCTAACTTTAGTTTCCCTTTTTCTTCTACCAGGCTTATTCTAATCTTCCCCTTTCTTCCTTTTGGAAAAGCATATTTTAGTGAATTCGTAAACAGTTCGTTTACTATAAGTCCAATGGGAATAGCCAAATCAACATCTAACTCAAGATTTTGCATTTCTACCTTTAAATGCACTTGTTCATTAGCGGCAAAAGCATCAATAATATATTCGCCCAACTGTTCAAAATAGCTTTTCATTTCAACCGCAGCCAAATTCTTTCCTATATACAATTTTTGATGAATCATACCCATACTCTGAACCCTATGTTGGCTTTCCTGAATAGTAGAAAGCATATAGACATCATCTATTCGAGCAGCTTGAAGCGATAATAAACTAGATACAATTTCCAAGTTGTTCTTAACCCTATGATGTATCTCCTTTAGTAAAAATTCCTTCTCCTTATTTTGCTTTTCGAGCATTTTGTTTGCCTTTAATTTATTCTGAATTGCCTTGTAGGAAATTAACAGAAGTAAAAGTAACAGTCCGGCAATAACAATAATCAGGTTTTGTGTGGTACGCTGTTTTGAAATGAGGGCTTCTTGTGAGCGAATCTTTACCTCTTTACCGGCTACGTCAAATTCTGTTCTTAACAATGATGTTCTATTGTCTGCCTCGGCCGTAAAAACAGCAGCCTTATATGCATCGTACTTAGCAAGTGCGGTATAAGCTTCTTTATATTGATGGTTTCCCGCATGGGCCTTGCCCAAAGCCTCATACGCCTGACTCAAAAAGAATGCATCGCCAAAATCATCTGTAGCTATGGTAATGGATTTTTCAAGACAGTCAATGGCAGAGGTATACTTCCCCTGCAGGTTCTTCACATTACCAATGGAGAGCCAACTTCGCATTGTTAGAAAATTATTATCCAGCAACTCCGCATATTTCAAGGCATTGGAACCAGCTTCTTCAGCTTTTTCAAATTCGTTGAGATAAGCATATGTATCCAACATAACCATATAGGCATCGCTCAGGTTATTGTAAAAACCATAACGCTCGCCAATAGCAATAGAATGCCGAAGGTAGTTTAAGGCCTCTTCATGCCTGCCCAATGACAAGTAGTTACTTCCAACGACAAAAAGTGTAAAATCATAATCTAAATCATTAATACGGCGCTCTTCATATAGCAACAACGATTTGAGTCCGTATTCTAGACCCGTTTCAAACTTTGACTGTTTCCAAAAGAGATTACTTAAATCGCTATATGCCATTGCAATTGCCCGATTATCGTTCAATTTTTCACCTAACCGCAAAGCTTCAAGGGCATAGTCTGCGGCTTTACCTAGTTTCCCCCTACGCTCGTATACATACCCTAATTGGGTATTTAAATGCGCTAAATCCTTTTCCATAACCTTACACTTTGCACTTTCCAGCACTTTTTCGGCTTGGTCAAGCTTTTCCTTTCGGAGTAAAATTGCGGCTTCGGTTATCTGAAAACGGCCTTCCCACAGCGTGTCATTACTTGTTTTGGTCAATGCCAAGCCTGTTTTAGTAAACTCCATCGCTTTGGTCAAGTTTCTAGTGTGCCAATAATAAGCAAGATCATTAAGGATGGAAAACTTAACGGAATCCGGTTTGGCCAAAGGGAAAGATTCTTCTAAAATATCTAGGTAAGAAGCACCAAAATTATCCGTTTCTACAAATATTTTTTTATAGGATTTGCCATCGTACAACTCCGTAATTTGAGCAAAGAGCGGGGTGCAATTCAGGATAAAAAAAGAAAACAAAAAAACGGAGTAGAATATTTTTTTTTCCATGGTTGGTTGCGTTTCTCACCAGGGGAAAAAAATGAGGATGTTTAAATATACAACAATCCTACAATATTTACTTCGGTAAAAATATTTGGCTATTCGGACAGTAATTAGAGTACTTCGTCCTTTTTCACAAACCTTGCGTATTAGAAATCAATAGCTTCATTCAAAATTATATGCAAAGTTCCTCCGGCTAAATTAATAACCTTCATATGTAGGGTAGCTATGAAAGCTTTAGGACTTTTATTCTCATTTCTTATCACTATACCGCTGTCTTGCAAAGACAATGGCGGCACTCATGGTCCTACCGCACAAGAGCAACAACTCACTGCTAATTTCAAAAACTTCATAGAAATAGCATGGAACGAAAAAAGCATGGATACGCTAAAATCCACCATTGCAAATAATTATACCTGTAATCACAACGGTATCCGAATAGCCAATAACCAAAGTGAAATGCAGGCCTTTATGACCCTCTATTTTACAGGCTTTCCGGATGCCAAAATCATCACTGAAACCATTACGATCAAGGATAGACAACTATTCACCCAATGGACATTCACCGGCACAAATACCGGAACATTTAGTGAAATACCTGCTACGGGCAAAAAAATTAAAATAAACGGCTACGCTACTATCCTATTTAATAACCAGGGTAAAATAGCACAAGAAGACATCTATTATAATGAGCTGGAGTTTCTTCAGCAGTTAGGCTACACCTTAAATCAACCTATACTTGAATGACAACTAAAATTATACCCAATAAACACTAAACCACATTACTAATCAAACCTTTATAAAAATGAAAAAAACAATTGTAATTCTCGTAATGATGACTTCGCTCATCACACTGGCCCAAAAGAAAAATGGAACCGTTTATTCTGAACACCCATCTATTGATGTCCTTGCCAGTTTTACAGAGGCCTTTGCCAGTGGAGACACTATTAAATTAGCCAGTTTATTGACCGATGATTTTAAATCCTATAATGGGGTATCTACAGATTCTAAGATAAAAGGAACTGAAAAAGCTCGCTATTTAAAAAACTCTTACCGTTGGTTCGATGAGCTTGAATACTTCTCTATAACCAATTTTCCTGGTGCCTACCCTGATGCTATTGAGTATAAAAAAGACAACGAAAATGATGAAATATGGGTGCAAACTTGGGAACTGATAAAAGGAGTTCATAAAAAAACCGGGGTGAAATTTACTTCACCCATTCATGGTCTATACCTACTCACAAAAGACCTCAAAATAAAAACAGAAATCATCTATATGAACGAAGGTATTTTTGAGGAAATGTATCAAAGTTTATCAGATCGTACCAATGGTACCATCTACAACCACCATGATAATATCAATACCGTCCGAAAGGCTGTGTATGCCTTTGAAAATGGGGATTTGGACAAGGCTATCGACTATTATAGTGAAGATGCCAGGTTCTTCAATATCAACGATGACTTGAACGCTCCAATCACGAGAGATGCCGTAAAGGCAGTACGTCAGGAATTTTTGGACAATTTTGAAATAAAAAGTATTGATATGATCGGTTACCCAGACTATCTGGAATATGAAATGGACAATGGCCGATCGGTGCTATCTTGGTGGAAATTTCACTTAATCAGAAAGTCGGATAAAAAAGAAATAGAGCTTGCCATGCACATTAACGATGATTTTGATGAAGAAGGAAAAATCATATCAGAAATAATTTATTTCAACCGCACTTTATTAGAAAACTAACACTGTTGAGTTTATTACAAACCACTGTAAACACAGAAACGTTGTGTCTCGTCATTAATGGTTTGAATTAGCTACATACCAAAACTGACCGACTTTAGAAAGGCCCGGAATTCATTTCTGGGTCTTTTTTTATACCGAAAAAGTCCGATTTCCAAATAATTGATAACATCTGATTTTAGGATGGAAGTTGAGTTAAAAGCTTATAACTTAAGTTGAAAACAAAGTAAATCAGCCAGATATAGGCGTGCTGGGTTGTGTAAAAGTATAGCCCAAATTTAATATTGACTTTTATGCTTGTTCACAGAGTCTGTGTATCTTTAAGTTTATACAACCTATTAACTGTTTTAGCCACACTACAATTAAACTGGAAGGTTCGATAAAATAAAAACTATAAAAAATGGCGGAATTTTGGGAAGAAAATTTCAGCGAAAAACAAGAAATGTGGGGCCTTGAACCGGCAAAATCTGCTGAATTGACCAAAAATCTCTTTGTTGAGAAAAATTTAAGGAATATACTTATTCCGGGTATTGGATACGGCCGTAATGCAAAAGTTTTTAGAGAAAATAGGATTGAGGTTACGGGAATTGAAATCTCTAAAACCGCTATTGATTTAGCCCAAAAACATTATGGGACCGAAATGACCTTTTATCACGGTTCCGTTACCGAAATGCCATTTGACAATAAAAAATATGACGGAATTTTTTGTTACGCACTTATACACCTATTTGATAAAAACGAAAGAACAAAATTAATACATAACTGCTATAACCAACTGGCTGATAATGGCCAAATGGTTTTTACCGCAATAACAAAAGGTGCCCCTAATTTTGGTAAAGGAAAGCGAATTGAAAAAGACCGATACGAGTTTCACAAAGGGGTGAAAATATTCTATTATGACAAAGAATCAATTGCATCTGAATTTGGTGATTATGGCCTCTATGAAATTGTTGAAGTAGATGAAAACCAGCCCATGTTTTTAATTAAATGCAGCAAAAAATAGGTTAATTATTGGACACTATCACATTAATTGAACCTAGTTACTTTTTTAAAATAGTAAAGTAAAAGGTACTTCCTAAGCCTTCTTGGCTTTCCACCCATATCTTACCATTATAGTGCTCCACAATTTTCTTTACGATAGACAAGCCTATTCCTGAGGAGGAACTGGTACTTTCTAATTTTGTAAATACCTTAAATATCCTTTCAAAATAACCTGGATTGATTCCAATTCCATTATCCTTTACAAAAAACTCATAAAACTTATTGTTTTCAGTAACCCCAATTTCAATAACTCCTTGCTCTTTATCGCTATACTTTATACTATTGGTAATTAAGTTTTGAAAGACCTTCTCAAACATCCAGGCACTGCCAATCAGTTTTGGTATATTTTCTTGTACAGAAATTTTTATGTTATCGGGTACCGTGATGGTTTTTAGAGCCTCATCTATCAATCCGTTAATATCAATTTGCCTGTCATCAGACTCTAATTTATCAATTGTTGAATAATCTAAAATACCTTTAATAATTTGATCCATTTTCTCCACATTAAAGAGAACTTTATGTAATGGCTCAAATGAATCTTCGGTCAGCGCCTCTTTATTATCATCTATAAACCAACTAATTAAGGTGTTTATATTTACTAACGGGGCCTTTAAATCATGGGAAACGGCATGAGCGTACTCATTTAACTGCTCATTCTGAAGTGATAAACTTTTTAGCAATTCTTCTTTTTTCCGTTCTTGTTCTTTAATAAGTTCTTCGTGCTCTTTTCTTTGGATAACATTTACCAGCATATTTGCGAACACAAAAAGAATCTCCTTCTCATTTTCGGAAAACTTGTTAATTTTTCTAACCGAATCAAAACCAATAAACCCAATTAATTCATTGTTTTTAATCTTGGGTATGGCAATTAGACTTTTAATGCCTTGAGGCTCTAAAATTCCACGCACACTATTTTCCCCATCATCAGGTAACTGGCTTACATCTTCTATATACAAGGCTTCACCTTTTTTATGGGCGTCCAGCCATTGGGTAAGAAACTCAATAGGAATATTTTGCAAATTATCAATCTCCGCCTCTATTCCTGTATTACACCATTCATAGGTATTAGAAGTAGTCTGATTGACCAAGTCATAAGAAAAAATATAGCTTCTATCCGCTTCTACAAATTGACCAATTTGTTTTAAGGATTTGTTTAGAACTTCATCTATATTTGATAAATCCGTATTAATATATGTGGTAGAAATACTGATTAATAACTCTTGAAAACGTAATTGGCGCTCTATAATTTTATCTTTCTCAACCTGTCCAAAATCATCTGTATTTCTATCAATTAGATTCTTTTCGCCCATAACAATTTTGCTTTTTCCTTAAAGTTGATTTACCTAAGATTCTTTTAGTTTTCTGTTATCCTATAGTGAAACGTTGCTATCAAACACTTTATTGGAGATTTACATGTATTTTTATAATATTTAGTAGTAAGGTTACGGACTATCTTGAAAGATATAATCCTACATAATACCTGAATATTATTCTTACAAGCAATATAAGATATAAAGTTATCAAAATTCATAAATCATAAAAAATAAAAGCCTAAAAATGAACAGTGTAACAACTACAAAACCGAATTAAAACATTCTACTACCTACAATGGGTCTTCTAAACCATATTTCTTTACTCTTTGTGGTATCTTGCACCTTTATCTAATGCTGTTACCATCGCTTGCACAACTTTCCATATTGTACCCGAACAGACCACGCCTATACGACTACAAGAGTACGGGGTGGGTATTTTTGATTCCGTACCAACAAAATCCGCATGGAAAAAAGTCTTAAATAAAAATCTTGTTACGGTAGACGATACCATTGCCAGCACAGCAACTTTTATAAAGGGCGGGGAAACCATTTCTCTCTTGAAACCACTAGAACCGAAAACTCGAAAAAAACTGATTTTTGAGCTCAAAGTTATTTTTGAAGATGAACATCTGGCAATAATTCACAAACCTGCTGGTATTCTAGTAAGCGGTAACAGTTTCAAAACTATTACTAATGCACTACCTCAAAATCTTAAACCTAGTAGCGTTGCAGATGCTACAAAACCACAACCGGTACATCGGCTAGACTATGCAACAACCGGACTTCTATTAACCGGAAAAACGGGTAGCAGCATTCGTAAACTTAATCAGCTTTTTGAGGATAAAAAAGTACAAAAGGTCTATTATGCGGTAACTATTGGAGTAATGTCCCTTTCGGGAAAAATCACCTCTAAAATAGATGATAAAATCTCAGAGAGCCATTACGAAGTTATCCGTTCCGTTTCTTCGGAAAAATATGGCACCCTTAATTTAGTGAAGTTAGACCCCAAAACCGGAAGACGTCATCAGTTACGTAAACATTTGTCTAGTAGTGGAAACCCTATATTGGGTGATAAAGACTATGGTAAGGAAGGTTTTATCTTAATGAAAAAAGGCCTTTATCTTCATGCATATTCATTAGAATTTATTCATCCTTTGACAAAAGAACATCTATTGATTACCGATGAATTACCTGAAAGGTTTACCAAGATTTTTGGCGAAATTAAATAGAAAATAATGCCGACTATTCTGCGAAAACCGCCCAGTCTTTAAAAACAGGTTCATACCCTTGTTTCTTTATCATTTCTTTAATTTCTGCTGTAGAGCGTTCATCAGAAATCTCAAACTGCTCTAAAGATTCCGGTTCTGCAGTATACCCGCCAGGATTGGTTTTAGACTCAGCGCTTATTGACGTGATTCCCAATTTAATGATATTGTTCCGGAATGTTTCACTTTCCCGTGTAGACATGGAGAGTTCTACATCTTCATCTAAAAGACGATAAGCACAAATCAGCTGAACCAAATCAGCATCCGTCATTTCTACTTTTGGTTGTACATCACCTTGATGTGGTCTTAATCTAGGAAACGAAATGCTATACTTTGTTTTCCAATAGGTCTTTTGCAAGTACTTTAAATGTAAAGCTGTGTAAAAACTGTCCACTCGCCAATCTTCCAATCCGAACAAAGCTCCTAAACCTATTTTATGAATTCCGGCTTTTCCTAATCGGTCCGGGGTATCTAATCGGTATTGAAAATTAGATTTTTTACCTTTCGGGTGATGCACTTTATAAGTCGCTTCGTGATACGTTTCTTGATATACCAAAACAGCGTAAAGTCCTGCCTCGGCCAACTCTTCATATTCCTCCTGATCCATCGGTTGCACCTCCATGCTAATATTGGAGAAATGCTCTTTTATCAACTCAATGGCATGTTTGATATACGCCACACCTACTTTTCTATTGGCTTCACCGGTAACCAATAAAATATGGTCGTATCCTAATTTTTTGATGTGTTCCACCTCTTTTAAAATCTCCGCATCGCTCAAAGTTTTACGTGGAATTTTATTGGTCATACTAAATCCGCAATAGGTACAAATGTTCTGACATTCGTTGGATAGATACATGGGCAGATACATCTGGATGGTATTCCCAAAACGCTTCTTGGTCAGCTCATGGCTGCGTTGCGCCATTTCTTCTAGGAAAGGTTTTGCTGCGGGAGAAATCAATGTTTTAAAATCATCCAAAGAAATACGGTCCTTTTTTAAAACCGATATGACATCAGCCTCCGTCACGGCATAAATTTCCCGCTCTAGCGTATTCCAATCGTATGTATCAAATGTTTCTCTAAAGGACATACTGTGCTAGTTTAAAAATGAAGTCAACGGACTACTCGCTTCTGCCACTTCTTTAATCGGTGCTAATTTTGCTCGGTATGCCACTCGCCCTGCTTTAACTGCCATTTTAAAAGCAATTGCCATTTCAACCGGGTTTTGAGCTACGGCAATTGCAGTATTTACCAAAACTGCATCGGCTCCCAATTCCATGGCATAAGCTGCGTGCGACGGCGCTCCAATACCTGCATCAACTATGACAGGTACATTACTCTGTTCAATAATTATTTTGAGAAAATCATCGGTTTTCAATCCCTTGTTACTACCAATAGGCGCTCCCAAAGGCATAACGCACTGCACACCCACATCTTCTAATCGTTTACATAAAACTGGGTCTGCATGAATATAAGGCATCACTACAAAACCTAATTTCACCAACTCTTCGGCTGCTTTTAGGGTTTCGATAGGGTCTGGTAACAAATATCTTGGATCAGGATGAATTTCTAATTTCATCCAATTCGTTTCTAAAGCCTCACGTGCCAATTGTGCCGCAAAAACAGCTTCTTTAGCTGTTCGTACTCCAGATGTATTGGGTAATAAGTTGATATGTTCCGCATTTAAGCTTTGTAGCATATCATCTGACTTGTTCTCTACCTCTACCCTTTTAAGCGCAACGGTAACCAATTCACTTTCCGAAGCCAAGATAGCTTCTCGCATTTTTTGTGAACTAGAGAACTTGCCCGTACCCGTAAATAGTCTTGAAGTAAAGGTTTTATCCGCTATTTGAAGTGCATCTGCCATATCTAAAAGTTTGTTTCTCTATTCCACAACTGTTCGTTGGTAGAAGGTGCTTTTAAAAGTTTATGAAAAGCATTTATTCTATTAAAATCTTTAGTGATTTCACCTGATGCTGCAATTCCGTAAACTCCGGTTTTTAAAATATCAGGAACATCATTTAAAGTAATTCCACCAATGGCGATAATGGGCATATCACTTTTCAATTCTTCTACAATACTTTGATAACCGATAAGTGGAATAATGGGACTCAAATTTTCCTTTGTTGTCGTAAAACGGAAAGGCCCCAAACCAATATAATTAACACCCTTTTTCACCAAAGCCATGCAATCGTCTAGCGTATTTGCCGTACCTCCGATTATATAGTAATCACCAAGATGTTTTCGAGCAACCGAAGGGTCAGCATCGGTTTTACCAAGATGCACTCCGTCAGCCTTTACTTCTTTTGCGATTTGATAATGATCATTGATAATCAATCGTGTCTGAAAATGTGCCGTTATTTCACGGGCTTTTTCTGCAGTTTTAAGTACCACACTTTTCTTTACGTTCTTTAAACGTAATTGCACGAGTTCAGCACCCGAAGTACAGGCTTTCTGAATATTTTCCAGATGCTCTTCAGGTGTCTTTCCTTGAGATATGTAATGTAGTTTAGGTATATTCATCTTCACTTATTTCTATAAAATTCTTGCATCGCCCTAAAATCTTCAATAGGCGTCTTACTGTTCCAGATTCCTCCTAAAACGCCCACTCCTTGAAATCCTAACTTTTGGATTTCAGACAAGTTGTTTTTGGTTACCCCACCCATACCGATTATTTTTTTATCGATATGATTTACATCAAAGCCCCTACCTTCATATCCTTTTTTTGAGATGGATGAAAAAACAGGACTCAACAAATGATAATCAAATTCAAAATCACAAGCTTCTAACTCTTCTGGTTCATGAAAAGAAGAGCTAATGGTTTTTCCATACATACTAAGGTTTAAAAAATATTGACCTGGATTATCAATATTATCTCGCCTTTTCTGTTCCTGAAAATGAATCCCCTTTAACTTAAAGGTATTTACCAGTTCATGATGATCATGCACCACTATCTTATTATGATATTTCTCTTCTATTAAATGCAAATAGTCACAATATTGTTGCTGATCTTTATTAGGTTTTCTTAAATGATAATATTCCAACCCTTCTTCAAACAAGCGATTAAGTATGTCTATTTCATTTGATATATCTTCTTCTGGTGCAATCAATATAATCATACTATAAAACTATGAACTACAAATATACTTCTGATCCTTTATCCTTGAATTCTTGCGATTTTTCATCCATCCCTTTTTGAATGACTTCGTTATCTACAATATCATTTGCAGCAGCAAAATCACGAACCTCCTGAGATATTTTCATCGAACAGAATTTTGGTCCGCACATAGAGCAGAAATGTGCAATCTTAGCACCATCTGCAGGTAAGGTTTCATCATGATATTCTCGTGCCAGTTCCGGATCTAGACCTAGGTTGAACTGGTCCTCCCAGCGGAATTCGAATCGGGCTTTGCTCAAAGCATTGTCTCGATGCTGCGCACCAGGATGCCCTTTTGCCAAATCTGCGGCATGGGCAGCTAATTTATATGTTACAACACCTGTACGCACATCATCTTTATTTGGCAAACCTAAGTGCTCTTTTGGAGTTACATAACACAACATGGCACAACCGAACCAACCGATCATAGCCGCTCCGATACCTGAAGTAATGTGATCATAACCTGGCGCAATATCTGTAGTCAAAGGACCTAAAGTGTAAAATGGCGCTTCATCACAAACCTCAATTTGCTTTTCCATATTCTCTTTGATCATATGCATAGGAACATGTCCAGGTCCTTCTATAAAACATTGAACCTCATGCTTTCTAGCAATTTGCGTCAATTCACCCAAAGTTTCCAATTCAGCAAACTGAGCTTCGTCGTTCGCATCGGCAACGGAACCAGGTCTAAGCCCATCACCCAATGAAAATGCCACATCGTATTGTTTTAGAATCTCGCATATATCTTCAAAATGGGTGTACAAGAAGCTTTCTTTATGATGTGCCAAACACCATTTAGCCATGATAGAACCGCCGCGGGAAACAATACCTGTTACCCTTTTTGCGGTCATTGGTACATAACGTAACAAAACCCCTGCGTGAATAGTGAAATAGTCTACACCTTGTTCTGCTTGTTCAATTAAAGTATCCCTAAAAATCTCCCACGTAAGGTCTTCTGCAACCCCATTAACCTTTTCCAATGCTTGGTAGATAGGTACGGTACCCACGGGAACCGGTGAATTACGAATAATCCATTCTCGTGTTTCGTGAATGTTTTGTCCAGTTGACAAATCCATGATATTATCAGCTCCCCAACGGCAAGCCCAAACAGCCTTTTCTACTTCTTCCTCTATTGAAGACGTAGTAGCCGAGTTGCCAATATTCGCATTAATTTTTACTAAGAAATTACGACCCAATATCATAGGTTCCGCCTCTGGATGATTGATATTGGATGGAATTACCGCGCGTCCACGAGCCACTTCCTCACGGACAAATTCTGGTGTAATTTTATCTGGAATAGCAGCACCAAAATGCTCTCCTTTGTGCTGCTTTGTAATCTCTATCATTTCATCTATGCGCTGATTTTCACGAATGGCGATGTATTCCATTTCAGGGGTAATTATACCCTGCTTGGCATAGTGTAGTTGTGTTACATTCTTTCCTTTTTTAGCACGTAATGGCTTTTTCAGAAGTGAAAAACGCATATGATCTAGGCTACTATCATTTAAGCGTTCATTACAATACTTAGAAGAAAAAGTATCTAGTTGCTCTACATCAGCTCTGTCTAAAACCCATGACTCTCGGATTCTCTCAATTCCTTTGTGTACGTTGATTTCCTTCTCTGGATCCGTGTAAGGCCCCGATGTGTCATATACCGTAACGGACTCGTTGGATGTTAACTTACCCGTTAAAGAATCTTTTGTATCGCTTAAAGCAATTTCACGCATAGCCACTTTAAGCTCTGGGTGAATTTTTCCGCTTACATAGATTTTTTTTGAATTTGGAAATGGCTGTCTTGTAATTTGACCTTCTTTTGGGGCTGTGTCTTTGCTTTTCATTTTTCTGTGGCTAAGAGTTTCAAGCTGGTTGCTAGTTACTCGTTTATATAGTTTTCTAAATTCAATTGTTTTTCGCTTTGCGCTATAACTGTATTACAATCATCCGCCTTGAGCGGCCTGAATAACCAACACTTGATCCTGGTCTTTCAATTCTTGGGTTTGCCAATTATTTTTGGAGACGACTTGTTCGTTTATAGCCACCGCAACACCATTTAATGAAGAATCAATTTGTTGCAAAAATTGATGAATGGTCGTTTTTGGATTGACTTCTAACCGTTTTTGGTTCATGTGAATCGTTATCATACAGAATAGTTTTATGCTGTAACGATAGAGGCCCGTATGTCTTTGAAAAGAAAGTGCTCCGTGAGAAAACCTCGGACACTTTATTGAAAAGTGTTGTAAACATCTATTTCAAAATGTTTTTCAACTTTTCCCTTCGTCGGTACTAACCGCATCAGGTTCAAAGGGTATGTCTCAGTCCCAAAAAATAGGAACACCCCTAAAGTTTACATTTACAAATGTATAGAATGAAGATTAAAAAAAAGAATTTAGTTGCACCAAATTAGTTAAAACAAAAAAAAGGGAAGAAGCAATGCTCCTCCCCTTTTCTATTTATATTATTTATAAAGTTCCTATTTCACGACAATGAACTCCGAACGCCTGTTCATCTGATGTTGCTCCTTGGTACATGGCACCCCGTTGCTACAATCGTTCGTTAGCTGTGTCTCACCAAAACCTTCATAAGAGATACGGCCTTCATCTATGCCTTGTTCCACCAAGTAAGCTGCCGTGGACTTCGCCCTGTTGGCAGACAAGCGTAGGTTATAGTTATCGTTCGCACGGGAATCCGTGTGGGAACCTACCTCTATCTTCACGTTCGGATATTCTTTAAGATACGCCAGTACCTTGTTCAGACTGATGCGCGCATCCTCTCTGATGAAGTACTTGTCGAAATCAAAGTATATCGGTTCGATGTTCAAATACTTCGCTAGGTCCGTCCCGATAGGTGCCGATTTGTCCGTCTGTGCCAGTACCACTTCTATACCCGTGGCATCCTTGGCGTTTACCGTGGCGAATATCTTGTCGCCCTCGTCGTAATCCGTTTTCGTGGCCACCACTTTGTAGTTGCCGTCCGTACAGTCGCCTTCCATAGCGAACGCGCCGTTGGCGTCCGTCCGGGATTCCGATATAAGATTGTCTTTGCTATCATAGACCTTGACGGCCGCATCTACCAAAAATGCTCCGGTCTTCTCATCTTTGACCACTCCCGCAATATTGGTATGACAGCTAAAGTCTAAAGGTTCGGTCTCGATTAAGCTGTAAATATCGTCATTACCTTGCCCGCCTTTACGATTAGAGGCAAAAAAGCCTTTCTTGGTCTCCTCGTTTATGATATATGAAAAATCGTCCTCCTCACCGTTCAAGGGTCTACCTACGTTAATGACTTTGCCACTATCGTTCTTTAGATCTGTAGCGAATACATCAAGACCGCCCAAACCGGGATGTCCGTCCGAAGAAAAATATAGAATATCTGAATCCGTCACGAAGGGAAAAGTTTCCCTAGCCTCCGTATTAATCTGTGGCCCTAGGTTCTGTGGCGCTCCGAAAGTACCATCTTTATTAATTTCTACTGAAAAAATATCCGACTCCCCTGCCGTTCCCAACATATCCGAGGCAAAATATAGTTTAGTCTCGTCTTTGTTTAAGGTAGGATGTGCTACCGAATAGTTATCTCCATTAAAGGGTAGCTCTATAATGTTCTTCCATTCATTATCTACTAAATTAGCACTGAATATTTTTAATCTGCTTATTCCTTCCTCATCCCTAGAAAATTTTCCGTTCACGGAATTGTTACGTGTAAAGTACATGGTCTGTCCATCTTTAGTAAAGGCCGTAGAGGATTCATGGGTTTTTCTGTTCAACTTCCTATCCAATTTATCAAGTTCCGTGAAGTTTCCTTCTCCGTCGCCTGTTGCCTTGTATAGGTTCAAGAACGCGCCGTTGTTCCATCTGTGGATGTTCTTTGATATCAACCCACTATCCCTAGCAGTAGAAAAAACCAAATCTTTTCCATAAAAAGAAGGTGCAAAATCCGATACCTTTGAATTTAGTCCAAGGTTCTTTAATTTATATCTACCCGAACGTTCCTCAATCTGTTCCAGATAATCTTGATTATCACTAAACGCCAATGCCCGCTGATCGTTGGACTGAGCCTTTCTGAATTTGTTCATCCAACTATCTGATGCTTCATACTTTTCTAATGATTTTAGCGTCTGCGCGTAGCGGTACATATACTCCGGATCAACATCTGTAACGCCCAACTGAAAGAGTTGTCCGTACCAATTGGCCGCTTCCTTATAGTTCGCATTCAGGTAATTTGCATTACCAAGGTTCTTGAAAATTTCTTCTTCAGTGTACCCGTCCTTAACTAAATCTTCATAAGAACTGATTGCCGAGGCGTACGAATAATTCGTAAACTTGGTCTCCGCCTTTTTTATCTTTTTCTCCTGCGCTTGAGAGACCATTGTCATTACGGCCAGACCATAAAAAATATATTTTGCTTTTGTCATATCTTATATATTAAAAGAATCTTGGTGTAATTACTCGTTTGTACCTGTTCAAGAACTCATATCTGAGAAAAATCTCAAAAGAGCCATCATTGAACCTTGTAGCTCCTAGATCTGTAATTTCTCTATCATAAGCCAAGCCAACCATAAACTGATCACTTAACTGAAACCCGAAAAGGGCACTCACAGCAGCATCCCAACGGTAAGCAGCTCCTAAAGAAAACTTATCGTTCAATAGAAAGTTCGCGCTTAGATCTATTTGTAAGGGCGCTCCCTTTACCGCCTTTATCAGGCCCGCTGGCTTGAACTTCAACCTATCGTTCACATCAAACACATAACCTGTTATAAAATAGAAGTTCATACGTTCCTCCGCTAGAAGCGATGTACTATTAACATCCGAACCATCAAAATGTTCTGTTTGTAAAAAATTGGGAACCGACAAACCTGCATAAAAATGATTTGTATGATAGTAAACCCCAGCCCCAATGTTAGGTGAAAATTTATTATCAATATTAGGAAGGTTACTCTCTGCCCCATAATTTCTCAATTTTGAAAAATCGACGTTCAAAAGGTGCCCTCCCGCTTTTAGTCCGAAAGAAATTTTGCCTTCTCGCGAGGTCTTTATAGTATATGAAAAAGCGGCATCTATATATGTATCCTGATTGGTACCGTTACCTATCTCATCATTTACCACGGACAAACCCAAACCTACTTTGTCCGAAACAGGGGTGTGAAAATTTAAGGTCTGTGTGGTAGGTGCGCCATCTAGACCGACCCATTGAGACCGGTGCAACGCAGTAACACTGAATACGCCCCTTGAACCCGCATACGCAGGATTCACGGATATAGTATTGTACATATACTGTGTGTATTGCGCATCTTGCTGAGAAAAGACCATTGCCATGCCCGAAAAGACAAGTAAGAATGTTAAAAATAATTTTTTCATGGTTGTTTATTTATTGGAAAATACTTTATCTGTTGATATATAAATAGCCTGCCTTGTTTAGGTTATCTCCTTTGTTCTCATATTTGATTACATAGAAGTATACACCAACCGGTAGTTTCGAATCTGTTTGAATAGTAACTCTTCCGTTAGAAACTCCTCTAAAGGTGTTCGTAACATTATCGTAACCGTCCATTTCATAAACTATGATACCCCATCGGTTATAAATCTGAACCGTGTTATTAGGGTAAGACTCAATATTATCTATTAAGAACTCATCGTTTGTACCGTCTCCATCTGGAGTAATGACTTCGTTGATAACAGAGATTCCTGTCTCAACCAATTCCGGATCACAACCAGCTTCTAACGTAGGTACACCATTCAATGAATCACAAGGATTAAGAGGGTCCGTTCCGTCTTCTATTTCCTGTCCGTCCAAGATAGTATCACCATCCGTATCCGCAACATCCGGATCGGTACCTATGGCCTCTTCTTGAGAAGTTGTCAAACCATCTTCATCACAATCAGATATAAGATAATCCCCTCCTTGTTGTAAGGTAATACTATTTTTTTTGTAATCACAAGGATCTTCAGGATTGGTATCATCTTCTAGCTCCTGACTATTTATTACACCATCGCCATCACAATCTGCAATAAGGTAGTCACCTCTGAATTCTAAAGTAACGTTCTCTATTACATAATCACATGGGTCGTTCTTATCCGTGCCGTCTGCTTCCTCCTGAGTGTCAAGGACTCCGTCTCCATCGCTATCCCCTATTTCCCTGAAGTTCACTTCGGGAGTTGTAGCGTCATCATCATTATCCGTACCATCAGCACCAGTATCCAAATCATTGTTTACATCCAAACCTGGAGTATCATCAAAGCCATCATCCAACCCATCAGAATCAGAATCAACACCTGTAAAGGTACCTTGGCCCGCTTCATCAATATCCAGAACACCGTCATCTTCAGAATCAAGGTCCAAGTAATCCGGAGTTCCGTCTCCGTCGGTATCTTCTGGAACCAATCCAACTGGATAGTTCGTATCCAACCCTTGTTCATCAAAAGCATCGGCAGGAACAACATACGCCAAGGTAGGCTGTGCTTCTACGTTATCTGGAATACCATCGTCATCCGCATCAATATCCAAGTAGTTGGCTTCACCTCTACCATCTGTATTTGGAGGAACCGTTCCTTCTGAACTGTCCGCTTGACCATCAGTATTCGCATCTGCAAAACCAGTATCGTTATCATCGATAACACCGTCATTGTTTGTGTCAAGTGCACCATTACCTGATTCCACTACATCTGTAATACCATCATTATCGGCATCAATATCAAAGTGGTTAGGAATTCCGTCACCATCAAAATCGAACGCTGGCTCTGTTGTTCCGTTGACATCTCCGATTGCAGGGTTGTTTGGATCATCATCAGAATGGTTAGGAACACCATCATTGTCATCATCTGCACTTGGGTCGATTCCGTTGGCTTCATCCAAATCCGAAATGCCATCGTTATCATCATCAAGATCGAATGTATCAGGAATACCATCACGATCAAAGTCTAGAATATCCCTAAAATCTACTTGCGTTAAATCAGCATCATCTTCGTTATCCGTGCCAATAGCACCTGTATCCAAATCATTGTTTACATCTAAACCAGGAGTATCATCATAGGCATCGTTAAGACCATCTCCATCAGCATCGGCTAAAGGATCAGTCATTGTACCTTGACCCGCTTCCAGAGCATCAGAAACACCATCTGCATCTGAATCCGAATCGATATAATCAGGAGTACCATCCATATCTGTATCTACTGGCTCTATGCCACTTGGATAATTGGTATCCAATCCGGCTGCATCAAAAGCATCTGCTGGAGCTATGTAAGCATCTGTTGGTTGTGCTTCTACGTTGTCCGGAATACCGTCATCATCCGCATCAATATCCAAGAAGTTAGCTTCACCTGTACCATCTGTATTTGGTGGCGTTGTTCCTTCCGAGCTATCGGCTTGACCGTTATCGTCCGCATCGGCAAAGCCGGTATCATTACTGTCGATTACACCGTCATTGTTCGTATCAAGGTCGTGGTTACCAGCTTCCACTACATCTACGATACCATCATTATCTGCATCAATATCAAAGTGGTTCGGGATTCCGTCACCGTCAAAATCAAACGCTGGTTCCGTTGTTCCGTTTACATCTCCGATTGCAGGATCGTTTGGATCATCATCCGAATGGTTAGGAACACCATCGTTATCATCATCCGCACTTGGGTCGATTCCATTGGCCTCATCTACATCTGAGATACCATCGTTATCATCATCCAAATCTACCGTATCTGGAATACCATCTTGATCAGTATCTAGCATTGACCTAAAGTCAACTTCAGTAACATCTGCATCATCTTCGTTATCCGTAGCGATTGCTCCTGTAACTAAGTCGTTGTTTACAATAATACCAGGGGTATCATCAAAAGCATCGTTAAGACCATCTGCATCAGCATCGGCTAAAGGATCTACAAGAGTACCTTGACCAGCTTCCAACATATCTGAAATACCATCTGCATCTGAGTCTGTATCGATATAATCGGGAATACCATCCATATCCGTATCTTCTGGCTCAATTCCACCTGGATAATTGGTATCCAACCCTGTTAAGTCAAAAGCATCTGCTGGTACGGTATACGCATCAGTAGGTTGTGCTTCTACATTATCTGGAATACCATCATCATCAGCATCTATATCCAAGAAGTTAGCTTCACCTGAACCATCTGTATTTGGTGGAACTGTTCCTTCTGAACTATCTGCTTGACCGTTACCGGTCGCATCGGCAAATCCGTCATCATTACTATCAATAACACCGTCATTGTTTGTATCAAGATCTCCGTTACCAGCTTCCACTACATCTACGATACCATCATTATCGGCATCAATATCAAAGTGGTTAGGGATTCCGTCACCGTCAAAATCGAATGCTGGTTCCGTTGTTCCGTTTACATCACCAACCAATGGATCGTTTGGATCGTCATCGGAATGGTTTGGAACACCATCATTGTCATCATCCGCACTTGGATCGATTCCGTTGGCCTCATCTAAATCTGAGATACCATCGTTATCGTCATCCAAATCTACCGTATCTGGAATACCATCTTGGTCATGATCAAGTACAGATCTAAAATCTACTTCAGCCATATCTGTATCATCTACATTATCTGTATCAGTAGCACCTGCATCTAAATCATTGTTTACATCATTACCCGGTGTATCATCATAAGCATCGTTCAATCCGTCTCCATCAGCATCCGCTAAAGGATCTACTAAAGTACCTTGACCAGCTTCTAACATATCCGATATACCATCATCCTCGGAATCCAAGTCTAAATAATCCGGAGTTAAATCACCATCTGTATCTTCAGGAACTAAGCCTGTTGGATAGTTGGTATCTACACCGTCTCTGTTGAAAGCATCCGCAGGAACTATATAACCTGTTGTAGGTTGTGCTTCTACATTATCTGGAATACCATCATCATCTGCATCAATATCCAAGAAGTTTGGATTACCTGCAGTGTCTGTATTTGGTAACGGTAATGGGTCTGCTGCTGTATCGTCATCTAGACCATCATCATTAGCATCTGTAAAGCCATCAACACGACCGTCATTATCCGTATCGGTTCCACCTGCTTCTACAATATCAAGAATACCATCATTGTCAGAATCAAGGTCGAATGGATTTGGTATGCCATCACCATCAAAATCGCATGATTGCGTTAAAGAAATACCGTCAATTCCAAAATCGTTTCCGATACCACCGCCAGTATTATTATCAATAGCGAAAGTCATACTTGTATCCGTAGCCGTGAAGACCAAAGAAACTTCTTTCCACTCTCCATCGTTAGGAATATCTCCTGAATCAAACTGATCCATAACAGTACCTCCACTATTCAGCACTATCATTGAAACATTTGGTGCTATAGGCGTGTTACCTAAGAATACTTCCGTACCGTTATCTGCATATCCAGGGTTGAACAAGTTGATAATTGCCGTTTTAAACTCATAAGTTTCTCCTACCGTTAAACCTGTTATAGTTTGTTCGTAGAAACGACCTGCCGTACCATCTGCATTGAACAATGCAAAATATCCTAATTCTCCCGGAGCATCTGTGGTGTAGTCTTCTATATCTAACCAGAAGTTAGGAATAGGCTCACCTGCAACATACGAAAGACCCATTGAGTTCGTAACCAATGCATAGCTACCATCTGCTGGTCTTGGCTCACCATTAGTATATGTTGTCATAATACTGGCAGGCATTGGTTTGGTATACGTATTATAATTATCCGGGTTACCAGCGCCATTTCCAGCACCGTTATAATAGGTATCGGCAGCAATATCCCCTACTCCAAAGTCACCATCAGGAATCAATGATACACTTCCCATACCGCTACACTCTTCTACATCTGGAATACCATCATTATCATCATCCAAATCAACAATATCCATAATACCATCTTGGTCGCGATCTAGTATAGATCTAAAATCAACCTCAGCAGTATCTAAATCATCTTCGTTATCCGTTGTAATCGCACCTGTGTCCAAATCATTGTTCACATCGTTACCCGGAGTATCATCAAAGGCATCGTTCAACCCATCTCCATCAGCATCAGCTAAAGGATTTGTAATTGCACCTTGACCGGCTTCCACTACATCCGTAGTACCATCACCGTCAGAATCTAAATCTATATAATCAGGAACTAAATCGCCATCCGTATCTTCCGGTCTGAGACCATTAGGGTAATTTGTATCTACGCCATCTCTACTGAAAGCATCTGCTGGTTCGATATACCCATCTGTTGGTTGTGCTTCTACATTATCTGGAATACCATCATCATCTGCATCTATATCCAAGAAATCTGCATTGCCCGTTGTATCTGTAGTTAAAGGAATAGTACCTTCTGAATTATCTGCTTGACCATCATTATTGGCATCTAGAAAACCAGCATCAACACTATCGATAACACCGTCATTATTCGTATCTAAAGCATCATTACCAGCTTCGTATACATCAAAGATTCCGTCATTATCCGCATCGATATCAAAATGGTTTGGAACACCGTCACCGTCAAAATCGAATGCTGGCTCTACAATTCCGTTCACGTCACCAACTAGTGGATCAGCAGGATCGTCATCTAAGTAGTTTACAATACCATCGCCATCATCATCGGCACTTGGATCAACTCCGTTGGACTCATCTAAATCCGAAATACCATCATTGTCATCATCTAAATCAACGATATCCATAATACCATCTTGGTCACGATCTAATATAGATCTGAAATCAACCTCAGCAGTATCTAGATCATCTTCGTTATCCGTAGTGATTGCACCTGTATCCAAATCATTGTTTACATCTGTACCCGGTGTATCATCAAAGGCATCGTTCAATCCGTCATTATCAGCATCGGCTAAAGGATCAGTCATAGTTCCTTGACCAGCTTCAATAATATCTGGCGTACCATCATCGTCAGAATCAGGATCCAAGTAATCAGGAATTAAATCACCGTCTGTATCTTCTGGTGTAATACCATTTGGATATTGGGTATCTAAACCTTCAGCGTCAAAAGCATCATCTGGCTCAACATAAGCAGCAGTTGTTTGTGCTTCTACATTATCTGGAATACCATCATCATCTGCATCTATATCAATATAGTTTGCACCACCTGTAGTATCAGTATTTAATGGGGCCGTACCTTCTGTAGCATCGGCTTGACCATTATCATTTGCATCTAAGAATACATCATCAGTACTGTCAATAGCTCCATCATTATTGGTATCTAAAGCACCCGTACCATTTTCAACTACATCTAGAATACCATCATTATCGGCATCTATATCTAAGTGGTTAGGATTGGCATCACCATCAAAATTATCTATTGGTAAAGCTGTACCAGGACCATCTGTAGCCGTAGGCGTTGTATTATCATCTGTATCTACGATATCTGAAAGTCCGTCACCATCTGCATCAGCAATAGTTCCTGTTCCGATAACACCATCGTTATCCGGGTCAGAACCACCTGCTTCCGTTACATCTGGAATACCATCATTATCAGAATCTGTATCTATTCTATCATCAAATCCGTCACCATCAGTATCAGGATTCTCTAAAGGCGTACCAGGAGTTGTTGCATCCGCAGGATCTACACTATCAGCCAAACCGTCACGGTCTGTATCTGTAGCGAATGTGTCTATAACACCATCGTTATCCGTATCTGGACCACCAGCTTCAGTTACATCTGGAATACCATCGTTATCAGAATCTAAATCTATTCTATCTTCAATACTATCACCATCAGAATCTTCATCTGGTAAAGGAGTCGCTGAAATTTCATCTGCAAGACCATCATTATTAGTATCGACCATAGAAGTTGGGTCACCTGCAATTGGGTAGTCTATATGACCGTCACCATCAACATCGGTTCCACCAGCTTCTATTGAATCTGGAATACCATCGTTATCAGAATCTAAGTCAATACTATCTGGAATACCGTCTCCGTCTGTATCGCCTGTTTCATCAACATCTAAGATTCCGTCATTATCATCATCAATATCCACGGTATCCATAATACCATCGTTGTCAGAATCTAAAATTGACCTAAAATCAACCTCTGCTGTGTCTAAATCATCTACATTATCCGTAGCGATTGCACCAGTATCCAAATCATTGTTTGCATCATATGCAGGGGTAGTATCATCAAAAGCATCATTTAAGCCATCTCCATCAGCATCAGCTAAAGGATCTGTTATTGTTCCTTGACCTGCTTCCTCTACATCACTAACACCATCGGCATCAGAATCTGCATCTAAGTAATCTGGAATTAAATCACCATCTGTATCTTCTGGAGTTAATCCAACAGGATAACTTGTATCTAATCCGTTAGCAGCTTCAGCATCTGCAGGCGGAATATACCCAGCAGTTGTTTGTGCTTCTACATTATCTGGAATTCCATCATCATCTGCATCTATATCTAAGTAATCTGGACCACCTGTGGTATCTGAGTTAGGAATTGGAAGCGGAGAAGCAGCTGTAGCATCATCCCAACCGTCTGTTGTAGCGGTATCATCAAAACCATCTACTATACCATCTCCATTAACATCAAGACCACCAGCTTCTGTAGTATCTGTAATACCATCATTATCTGAATCTATGTCTAAGTGATTAGGCACGCTATCTCCGTCAAAATTATCAATTGGTAAAGGTGTACCTGGGCCATCGTCTAGCGTACCTGTCGTATTATCATTTGGATCGACGATATCTGAAAGTCCGTCACCGTCATCATCTGCAATTGGACCAGTACCGATTCTTCCATCGTTATCCGGGTCAGAACCACCAGCTTCAATTACATCTGGAATACCATCGTTATCAGAATCTAAATCCAATCTATCATCTAAGCCATCGTTATCCGTATCTGGATTTGGAATTGGCGTACCAGGACTAGCAGGACCAACTGGATCTACACTATCGGCAAGTCCGTCATTGTCGGTATCGGTCATGAAGGTGTCTATGATACCGTCACCGTCACCATCCATACCACCAGCTTCTGTTACATCTGGAATACCATCGTTATCAGAATCTAAATCTAATCGGTCTAAAATTCCATCGTTATCAGAATCTTCATCTGGTAAAGGCGTCGCATCTACACTATCGGCAACACCGTTACCATCAGCATCAACAAAACTATCTACAGCACCATCACCATCCACATCTTCGCCACCGGCTTCTAGAGTATCTGTAATACCATCATTGTCTGCATCTAGGTCTAAGTAATCTGGATTACCGTCTCCATCTGTATCAATTGGGTCTATACCATTGGTATCTGTACCAACCGCAGGAATACCGGTTAATGGGTCTATAGCACCTGGTGCATTAAAGCCACTAGTAGTTTGTGCTTCAACCGTATCTAAAATACCGTCATTATCACTATCTAAATCGTAAGCATTAATTATTCCGTCGCCATCAAAATCTCCACTGTCATCCGTAGTGCCGTCTCCATCCGTATCAAAAACATTTGAAGTGGAATTTACTTGTACACAACCATTTTGTGGTGTACAGGGCGTACTACCTTCTGGTCCGTCTGTAGTATCGTTATCTATTACATCTGCAAGACCATCATTATCTACATCGGTAAGAATATCTATAACACCATCTCCATCCGCATCTATATTACCAGAACCGGTCTCAACAAGGTCAGTAATACCATCGTTATCAGAATCTAGGTCTAACTGATTTGGAACACCGTCTCCATCAGTATCAAAATTGATACATACACCATTGGCATTTAATCCACCGCACGTTGGGAAATCTGTATCATAGTAATTTGGAGAACCATCGCCGTCTAAATCATCATCTGGATCAGGTAAGCCCATTGTTGCACAATCCCATCCGTTTACACCATCAAAATTGGCTGCACAGAAATCAGGATCTTCGTAATCTAAAGTTCCGTCACCATCTGCATCTCCATTATAAACTTCAATAACATCAGGGATACCATCATTATCATCATCTAAATCTAAAGGCGCACCTGAAGCAACAGAAACCTCAACCAAGATAGCTTCACATTGACAGTTGGTGCTAGAAGGTAAAAACTCTACTATATAATTAGTACCGGTACAAGCGGCACCAGAAGTAATAAACACAATTTCATCTGTAATTGTAGATGTACTTGGGATTGCTTCGGCTACCGTACCTGTAGCTATAGCGACACCGTCAATATCACCATTTACATCTGCACAGTATACACTATACGCATAACCGGCGTCCGCATCTACAAGAGCCGTATTTTCAATATCCAGAGATAAATGATATTCGTAATTATTACTAGTATCTACCGAAAAGAAACTATCATTAGCCGTACCAACCAAAATTGGTTTTTCTAAAGGCATAATCTCATAGGATGAACCTGTAGCTACTTGAAAATCCGCACAGTTAGTAGTAGAACAAGTTATACCGCTTACCGTAACATAGTTTACTATCTGAACTTCTGCCGAATCATCACAAATACCCTCACTGGTAGTTATGAAATCAAAGTCGAAATTTATTGTAGACCCAGCAGTTACACCGGCCGGATATTGTAATATAAGTTCTTCATGGTCTCCTACAGTTGCTACACTTACAAATGAAGCACCGTCTGCACTTGTAAAAGATAATGGTACGTATTCAATGCCTGACCTTAAGGTTACTTTTCCAAAATCAGAACTCCCCGTTGTACCACCTGTTATTGTAGTTACTACACTGATTTCATCAGTAATACCACAACCTTGAATTGGTGCTCCAAAACCAGGTAGGTTAATATTACTTATGGCATTATAAGGAGCTACAGCTCCTAGTGCCTGTATAGAATTTGAAACAACTCTTGAACCGTTACCAGCGGCGAGATCACCACATGGTTCTTCCCCATAAACTTTAAAAGTAAATTCGGAATTTGAAATAAAATCACACTCCAATTGAATTTCAAGATCAACATGCGCCGTTCTTTCATCTATTGAATTTTCCGCTGGATTACCCGCAATACCATTTAAGGCAAGAATACCGGTATGTTCCAATAAATTTACTTTGGCAATACCATTTTCTATAGTAACCGTTACCGATTGAGTATCAGCAGGATCAAGTGAACCCTTGGGGTAAGTAACATCTGTACTAACAATAGTTATACCACCGTCCCCACCAGGAATAGCAAACTGCAACGACGGATTTATTAAATCCCCTAATTGTGCGCTAATGACATCAACCCCTATATTAAAAGGCGTACACAAAGCTTGTGCCGCGCTAGGCTGGTTAGTAATGGCCACTTGAACCTGTGAACCTTTAGGTTCTAAAGTTATAGAAGTAGAGTTCTGGTAACAAGTTGCACCAATTGCCTGGAAATCCGAAACGGTGACACTAGTATCGGGGTACCCAGGATAACCCGAACAATCCCATCCATGTTCCACTAAGACAGTTTGATCTTGACAGTCATCAAAGTCTGCCTTAAACCTTAAAGATTTTGTAGCACCCGAAGCAACAGTACCAGCTTCAATCCAAGTTTTATCTCCTGATTGATAATAATTAACTGGTGTTTCAACACCGGCAGCAACAGAAAATGCGCCTGTTATATTAATACCTACTGGTGAAGTAACCTGTAACCAATTATAGTCTACATCTTCTGGACTGGTATTACTAATGTTAGTATCAAAATCTACTGTATATGCATCTCCATTGACCGTTGGCAATGGCGATTGAATTTGAAACGTAGGTTGTGTGTAACTAAATGTATTCGTATAAGTATAACTTGAAGGTACTGGGGTTGCATAAGCAAAATCGTCATAATTAACCGTAAAATCATACTGCGCAACCGCAGGTGATTCACAAGTACCCATAAATTCTACATATAGTCGAGGAATTACTAGAGCACCTTGATCCCTATTCTTAAAGTTAGGACCAGGGGTAATAATTATTTGATCACCACTTTCTGTCGCTATGAATTCTCCTGTAGTGGTAGAATATGCACCTTGAAACTGTATAGAGGTTATATTTCCTGTAAATCTTGCTCCTTCAGGAATATCTACTACAGTTGATGTCCATAACGTCAAAGGTCTGTATTCATCAGCATGCATATCAGCCGGTGCCATATTTTTTACCATATTATATATGATCCCATTGGAAGGCGTACATCCATTAGTAGCATGAGATAAGTTTGCACCATAAATTCTAGGTCTAGAATAATATGCTCTATCTCCCCAGGTATCACACCCTACTCTATTAGGTGCAGTGTTTGCTGGGTAATCAGTAAAAGCAAAGAATTCACCTCTTAAATTGGTAAGTTCAAAATAGGCTATATCTTGAAAATCTTTACTGAACTCAAAAGTCAATTCAAGTTCTATAATATCCCTATCTGTAGCATCGCCTTCGAATAAATAAGCAGCGTTTATCAAATCTTTCTCATCACTCAAATCGAAACTTAGCATATGCTCTGTAGTGCCGTTGGTTGTTAAAACCGGTGCATTTGTAATTGCACGTGAATCTGAAGTTCCAGCACTATTATCATTGATGGTAATCTTAGTATCTATCAATGTAATGATATCCGAACCGCCAGCAGCTAAACTAGCTGTATCATATGTTAAATCGAAATAAAGGTTATCCAAAGAAATATTGTTAATAGAAGCCGTTGTAGTGATTTTCATTTGATCGCCAGCTAGGTATTTTTTAATACCATCTGTATTATCATCTAAAACAACTTTAGTGGTCATAGTATCATCTGTCCAACCAGCAGTAAGTCTTCTCGCTTTAAAGCCTTCAATTGCAGGACCTACACAACCACCAGGGCAATGTGTGTATATATTTACTGTACCACAATGAATATCTTGAGACCAACAGACACCAGCACCGCTTGTTGCCGTGTAATTAGTTGTATACGGTATAGACTGAACACCATTTGGACCACATGTAAAGGTCATCGGAAAATCTACCCATTCTTTAAATTTTCCTGCATACATGTCTGTTGTTGAATACGTTACTTCGTTCCCACTTTGAGTAAAACCAGCCGGTAATGGTGTTTGCAACGCCATACCTGTAGGTACTGTAAGTGTTATACTCCATACTGAAGAGGCATCATTAGAAAACATAGCCGTACCGTCTATAGTAGGTAAACCTGCTCCACCCGCATAGAATGCCGGGGCGATACTCACAACAAAATCTTCATTATTTACGATATCTGTTGGTGCTTCAACTTCTGTAACATCTTGGTAATCTCTAATAATATTGAAATACCCAATATCGATACGTTCTGGAATCCGGTCGCTCTTACATTGATCCTTAAAATAGGTATCTATATAGTTATGTTCCCAACCCAAATAATCCAATCTACTTACACCACAATCATCTTTTGGTGTTAATGTGAAGTCAAAAGATAGTTCTATAGCATCCCCTGGCGCCAAATCATCGTAATATCCGTCATTATCCAAATCATCAAAACCTCCTGGTCCATCAGGATCAGAATTGAAAAAATCTGGCGGTATTGTATTCGTTGTCGTAGTTACATAAGTATCACTTGCTAAATTATTAGGTGTGAAAGTAGGGTTTGTTCCAAATCTAAAATTTGAAAATTGTCGAGTTTCAAAGCGCTCATAGCCCCATAAAGGATTAGAATCTGCTGTTGAAACTGGAGTTGCATTTGCACCTCTACCAATATTAATACCTAAGTCCAAAGCCATAGAACCTACAGCAGTATTTGTGTTTTCTATTCTAATAGTATAGGTTACTGCACCACATAAATCTGGTGTGGTAGAACCTACTTTTGAAATTGCTATATCTGGTACATTGGCACCAAAATTTAAAGAACCCGTTTGTGGTTCGGCAGCCTGGCAAGTTTCGCCAGCATTACAACCCCAATAGGCATTATGGACAATAGCAGTATCTACACAATCATCTACTCTAAATTCTTCTTGAAATACAATAACCTCACCATTATCAAAGCAATTATCATTATTGCCGACAACTCCTGCAAAAGGAGCTGCGTTTAAATCAATTAAATAGGTTAAAACCTGCCCATTAATTGATGCAGGGGTTAACTCCGTACCTGCATAAGATAATGTATACTCATCATCTACATCTACTCCCAAATCAACATAGTAGGTAAATGTTTCCGTACATCCGTTACCACCTTGGGCGAGTGTAATATTCCTAGTATATGATTCACCAACGTTGGCATTAACCGTTGTAATTGAAGAAATATTTAATGATGCTGCCAATAAGGAATAAGAAGATACAGTCTCGATGGTATCCGAATCCGAATTAGCACCACCAGCATCTTGAAAGTTAATCGTATGAGCATCTTTAAACAGCCCGCCAGAATTTAAGAATTGTACCGCATCACAGTTCGCACTACGTTCAAAAGTGAAAGTTACCTCATCACCATTTAGCCAATTGGCATCACTCGGACGCTGAATCGTAAAAATAGGGTCCGAAGGCGTTCCACCTTCAGTAAGAACATAATCACTAGAACCTAATTGAGCAGTTATTACAGCAGTGTTTGCTACATACTCTACACCAGCAGGAAGATCAAATGTTATACTAAAATCATGACAATCTGGATTTTTACCTCTTATAAAAACCTCTTCTAAGGAATTATTAGCACCTCCGCATGTAGCTAGTGGTTCTGGGTTTAATGTAACTGTGTATCGATTACTATCTATTTGAGCATTTATACAAGTAGCATAGAATAATATAAGAAACAGAGTAAGCAGAAGGGTTTTAAGTGAAGAATACATAATGTCTGGTGGTTAGTTCAACGTAGATTACTATTAAAGTAAGTAAAATACTACATAAATATAGTTAATGTTATCAAATATATTATTAGGGATAATGAAATTCGAGTAATTGTTGTCTACTCAGGCAGGATTGTATGTAAAACTTCGACTTTTGTATATAAGACATCATCCATTTTATGCATTTCGTCGACAAACCCCCTGAAAACAATAAACATGAACCTATCCAAATTTAAAAACGAGAATACTAAACTCTAACGTTGTAGTAAATCGATAAAAATATCTGTAGCTAAACCCTAAAAATACGTCACTATTTTACAGTTTTAAAATCGGGGAGCAAGTGTAGTTATCAGGCTCAGCCCTGTATGTGCATTTTTAAAAATTGTAGGAAATTTTGATATTGTTAGCTCGTCATTTGCCCTACTCATTTTAAATTAATTCTATACATTTGAAACCTTTAATTAGTTTGAACTCCTTCACTACTCATGAACTCAACTTATAATAGCGTACTTACTATCGCCGGAAGTGACTCAGGAGGCTGCGCAGGTATCCAAGCGGATATAAAAAGTATAAGTGCCAATGGTGCTTTTGCCGCCTCGGTCATTACAGCTACTACCGCACAAAACACACAAGGCGTTTTTGATATTCACCCTATTCCTGTATCACATATTCGTAAGCAATTAATAGCCGTTCTTGAGGATATTGATTTTGGAGCAATAAAAATTGGTATGCTCCACTCTGCTGAGGTCATTGAAACCGTAAAAAAAACACTAAAAGAATATTCTGTAAAGAATATTGTTTTAGACCCTGTAATGATAGCTACTTCTGGAGATAGACTTTTGAATAAAACCGCAGTGGCCAGCCTTAAGTCCTTTCTCAGTGATGCTCGCCTTATTACACCTAATATTCCCGAAGCTGAGATTTTAATTGATAAAAAAATAGATTCTGAGAAGCTTGGTGAGGCCGCACAAGAAATTGGTGAAACATTTAAAACATCAGTTTTACTAAAAGGAGGTCATTTAGAGGATTCCGAACAAATGACCGATACCCTATTTTTATATGACACCCAGCAAGTTATTTTTATTCATAACCCACGCATAAAAACAAAAAATACGCATGGTACGGGTTGTACACTGTCTTCCGCTATCGCCGCACAATTAAGTTTAGAACTCACCTTAGAAGAAGCAGTAATTAATGCTTGCTCTTATTTAAATGAAGCCATTACACAGGGTAAAGACAAAACCTTGGGTAAAGGCAACGGTCCGGTACAGCATTTTCCTAAATAAAAAAATGTTAAAATTTCCACTACATATCGATAAATACCGATATTTGTATCTATGGATGTAAAAGAGGCAGTTGAAATTAGTAAATGTTTATCTAATCAGACTCGAATGCAGATAATGGAATGGCTGAGAGAACCTGAAAATAATTTTCCTCCTCATATTAGTATAGACCATTTTAACGATGGAGTATGTGCTACATACATCCATGAGAAATCTAGACTATCGCAATCTACGATTTCAAACTACTTGACCAATATGGAAAAATGCGGATTATTGGTCATGACACGACACGGAAAATGGTCCTATTTTAAAAGAAATGAAGCTTTAATTACTGAATTTGCAAAGTATTTATTATAAAAATTTAACCTAACAAATCGACATATATAGATATTACTATTTAAGATGAAACTCCTTATTGATATTTTTGGATGGGTGGGCTCGGGGCTCATTATCCTGGCCTACGCCATCACAATGATGGAAAACAAAAAGTATTTAGGCTACAGTAAGTACTTAAACCTGCTTGGTGGATTATTAATCGCGACAAATTGTTATTACTACAGCGCCATTCCCCCATTTGTATCTAATATGTTGTGGAGTATTATTGCTACCCTAACTATTTACAAAACTAGAAGAAAAGGACCAAAACAGAACAATAGAAAACGGTTGACCTAAAATAAAAAAACTATGAAAATCTTAATCATTGGAGGACACGGAACTATAGGAACAAAAGTAGCTGCTCATTTTTCTCAAGAAAATGAAGTACTAATTGCAGGGAGAACAACTGGTGATTTTCTTGTGGATATTAAAGACAGTTCCTCTATATCTAAAATGTTTGAGCAAGCAGGGCTATTTGATGCTATAATATGTATTGCCGGTGAAGCCAAGTGGGATAATTTTGATGACCTTACTGAAGACGATTTTCATATAGGACTGAACAGTAAATTAATGGGTCAGGTCAACTTGGTTGGCATAGGCCAAAAGTTTCTTGCACCACAAGGTTCTATAACCCTTTCCACAGGTATTTTGGCAGATGACCCCGTGGCCATGACCACTAGTGCCGCGATGGTAAACGGAGCTATCCATAGCTTTGTACAAGCTGTAGCATTAGAAATAGAAAACGGTGTAAGGGTAAATGCCGTTTCTTCCGGTATGGTAGAAGATGCCTATGAAAAATATAAGGATTATTTCCCAGGGCACAACCCTATTCCCATGAAAAAAGTGATTAACGGATACGTTCGTAGTGTGAACGGAAAAGGCCATGGCGAGGTCATACGTATCTACAATTAAAACCGTTCTTTTTACAGAATTTTCATCATTTGGTCAGTACTGAGGCATAATTATGCCGAAATTGGTCTAGAATGAACATATGTGGTAGTTTAAAAAATGTTCGTTGCCTATCAACGGACATTAATTTAAGAATTTGGCCCCTGTGTTACTATACTAAACCAAATGAAAATCAAAATCACTTCAATTATAACATTGGCGCTCTTTTTAAGTGCCCTGTTATCTCTTTCTGCTCAGGAATCAAAAGTAGAATGGGCCAACCCATTTCCAAAAGGGGAACTTGGTACCAGTTACACCATCACTCCAAATGAGCTGACCGATAATCAGAAATTATTTGAAATTAAAAAGAATAAAATAGAGGTCCTCTATACTTGGAAAGGAGACGAAGCTCCTTTTGGCATGATTACCACTAATAAAGAATACAGTCATTTTAATCTAGAACTTGAATATAAGTGGGGAGAACGCAAATTTGCTCCTCGCCTGGAAGCCAAACGGGATGCTGGTATCGTTTTTCATATTAAAGGAGAAAAAGTAGTCTGGCCCACGTGTCTAGAATGTCAAATTCAGGAAGGTGACACGGGTGACCTATGGGTCATAAAAGGCCCAAAAGTGAGCTGGTTTCAAAAAGATGGTTCTGAAAAATTACTGGATTCTAGTGGCAAAAAAACATATATAGAAGGCGACAAATACGGCAATCATGAAGTTGATGGCTGGAACAAAGTTCGCGTAGAAGTAAGAGGTTCAAAAAGTGCCAAGTTCTTTGAAAACGGCCAACTGGTAAACGAACTGAAAGACTTCTTAAATGCCGATGATACTCCTTTAGAAAAAGGGAACATTGCCTTACAGGCAGAAGGCTCTGAAATTATCTACAGGAATATTAAAATTCAAGAATTAAAATAAAAACAAGCATACTCTATTTAAATGAAAAACAAGATTGCCCTTCTTTTACTATTGGGCCTTATGGCTGTAACCAACGCTCAAGAAAAATTTGAGCCAGAATGGGAAAACCTCAAACAACATAAAGCAACCCCTGAATGGTTTGCAGATGCCAAGTTAGGCGTATATTTTCACTGGGGCGTATACAATGTTCCTGCTAATGGAAATGAATGGTACGGGCGTTTTATGTATGAAAGTGATCGTCAAAAAAGTTGGGGCAAAGATGTCTATGACTACCATACCAAAACTTACGGAAGAGATGTAGATTATCACGATTTTATCCCGCAATGGAAAGCAGAAAAATTTTCTGCGGAGCGTTGGGTTGATATGTTCGAGAATATGGGTGCTAAATTCATTGGAACCATTGCTGAACACCATGACGGATTTTCGCTTTGGGAAAGTGACGTAAATCCGTGGAACTCCTTTGATAAAGGCCCTAAAATTGATGTAGTTAAACAAATTGGTGACGAAGTAAAAAAGCGCAATTTAAAATTCATGACCACTTTTCACCATGGTTTTCACATGCATTTTTATCCCAAAAAAGAAAACAGTTTTCTGCGCCCCGTAAGCATGCATGCAGTAACCTATGCTAACCCGGAAGTTCCTCAAGAAGATGAGTACCGTATTCTTTACGGAAATACCACTTATAAGGAAGAATGTGATATCTGGCTAGGAAAATTGAATGAAGTAATCAACTCCTATTCTCCGGATTATATTTGGATGGATTTTGCCCAAGGGTATATTCAAGAGGATTACCGCAAACAATTTCTGGCCAACTATTTCAACAAAGCAAAAGAGCAGAATAAAGAGGTAGTGGTTAACACCAAAGGGTCATTTTTTCCAACGGATTTAGCTGTTGTAAATTTAGAAAGAGCTACGGTTATAGATATCGCCCCAGAAGTCTGGGTAACCGATTTTCAGTTGGGTAGTTCTTGGGGTTATAACAAAGATAAACGTACTGCTTTAGACCCTAAAAAAGCCATTCGGATTTTGGCCGAAGTAGTGAGTAAAAACGGCGTAATGATTTTAGCTGCAGCTCCCATGGCAAAAGGTATTATTCCAGAAGAACAAGCTATAGCTATGGAAGGGATCGGCGCTTGGTTAAAATTATATGGCGAAGCAATTTATTATACACGTCCTTTTGTAGCATATGGTCAAGGACCAACGGAAATGAAGCGTAACCCTGAGGATGAATGGAATGCTTACGGCGCTATAAAAGCCGGCTTATACGACTTAAATTCAAAAGATATTCGGTATACCAAAAACAACAAAACGGTGTACGCTATACAATTAGGTTGGCCAGGAGAAAACAAACAAACGGTACTAACAGCTTTTGCCAACAAAGCCAAGGATATGAACGTTAAATCTGTTTCTGTTTTAGGAAGTAAACAAAAAATAAAATGGGAGAAAACAGAAGAAGGTCTTACGGTTACTTCTCCAAGAAAAATGCCTGCTGAAGCTGAAGCTGCTCTGGTTTACAAAATCACTTTAAAATAATTAGAACTTATATAATGAAGAACACTAAACTTTTATTCACTTTTGCGTTAGGTTTCCTAACGGCCCTACCCAGTGTAGCACAAGAAAAAAAGCCAAATATTATCGTTGTCCTAACGGATGACCAAGGTTGGGCAGATGTTGGCTTTAACGGAGCAACGGATATTCCCACCCCAAATTTGGACAAATTAGCCTCCCAAGGGGTGATTTTCGATAACGGGTATGTTTCACATCCGTACTGCAGTCCTTCACGTGCGGGACTTTTAACCGGTCGTTATCAGGCTCGTTTTGGTCACGATTGTAATATGCCATACAAGGCGGAAAATGATGATACGGTTGGGACTCCACTTTCTGAAAAAATGATTCCTGAAGCCTTAAAAGAACGTGGATATCGCACAAGCGCTATTGGAAAATGGCACTTGGGCGATCATTCTAGCCTTCATCCTACTCAACAAGGTTTTGACCATTGGTTCGGTTTTGCCGGTGGTGGAATGAACTATTGGGGCGTACCCGATGGTCCTATTAAAACCATTGTTAGAAATGGTAAACCGGTTCCTCAAAATGAATTACGGTACCTAACCGATGATTTCACAAATGAGGCCATCGATTTTATTACCAAGAAAGATGATAAACCATTTTTCATGTACTTGGCATACAACGCACCACACGCTCCTGACCATGCTACCCAACAATATTTAGAAAACACAAAACATATTGAATATGGTGGGCGCAGTATCTATGCCGCCATGGTAAATGCTGTTGATGCAAACGTAGGTAGAATAGACTCTACACTAGTTGCAAATGGTATGAAAGAAAACACAATTTTAGTATTTTTAAGTGATAACGGAGGACGTACGGAACATGCTGACAACCGACCGTACAGAGGGCACAAAGGCATGTTGTTTGAAGGTGGAATAAAAGTTCCCTTTTTTATCACTTGGCCAGAGAAATTGAAAGCGGGTCAACATTATGAGAAACCTATTAGCTCATTGGACCTTTTCCCAACTTTTCTAGAAGCCGCTGGCGGTGATGTTACAAAAGAAACACAATTAGACGGCACCACTCTCCTACCCTATATTTTAGATGGAAAAACCGGCACTCCCCATGAAAAATTGTTCTGGCGTTCCGTTGGCGGATTTGAGTATGCCGTTAGAATAGGTGATTACAAACTTTATAAGAGTTCATACAAGAACAAAACGTTGCTTTTCAATCTAAAAAGCGACCCTTGGGAACGAACGGATATAGCAGATAAGCATCCTGAAAAAATTGCTGAACTAGAAAAAGCATACACGGCTTGGGATGCTAAAAACCTAGTTCCTGGTTGGTTAGACCCGCACCGTGAAAATGTTCTTAAAGAAGAAAAAGCTTTACAGGGCATGCGCAAAAAAGCCCAAGGTCCAACAGGAAAATAAGAAGAGAATTATAATTTAGGAAATATAATATGAAACAGGACTTTCAATTAAAATTGGTGAAAAATTTGGTCATTATGCTCTGCATTTACGCCGCAGCAACCGTATCCGGTTGGGCACAAGAGCAGCCAAATTTCATCTTTATATTAACGGATGACCAGCAGTACGGCCTCATGGGCTGTACGGGCAATACCATTGTAAAAACGCCAAACCTAGATAAATTGGCTAGTGATGGGGTTTTGTTCACCAATGCCCATATAACTACTGCTATTTGCACACCAAGTAGAGCCAGTATTCTAACAAGTCAGTTTGAGAGAAAACACGGTATAAACTTTAATTCCGGCACCAGTATGTCCAAAGAAGGTTGGAACAATACCTATCCTATGGTTATGCGTGAAAATGGGTATTACACCGGTTGGGTAGGGAAAAACCATGTTCCTGTTGGAGAGGGTGGTTATGATAGCGGACTCATGGAAAAGAGCTTTGATTACTGGTACGCAGGCCATGGTCATCTGGGCTTCTATCCAAAAGACCGTCACAGTATTTTTAAAGATGCTAAAAACGACACCCAAGTAGAAGTGGTTGGTGAAGGAATTCAAGATTTTTTATCCAATGAGCAGAAATTAGGTGGGGCCATAAAATTCATAGACAACAGACCTACGGATAAGCCTTTTATGCTTTCCGTATGTTTTAACCTTCCTCACGGAGCGGGAACAGGTTCTATGCAAATGCGTGATTCTGACGATGAGATTTACAAAACGCTTTATCGCGACCAGAATATTCCGTTACCAGAAAATTATGTCGCTAGAAAAGATATAAAAGCACCAAAATTACCTGCAGAAATACATCACGCGGAAGATCGTCAGGTGGGTTATGATTATGTAGATACGCCAGAAGGTTTTAGAGAGCGTTACATAAGGCAAATGGAAGCTATGACAGGTATTGACCGTCTACTAGGAGAGCTTAGACAAACTTTGAAGGACCAAAAAATAGACAAGAATACCGTTATTGTTTTTACTTCTGACCACGGACTTTTCATGGGCCAGTTCGGACTTGGTGGAAAGGCTTTGTGTTACGAAGAAACTACGCATGTACCTATGATAATCTTTAATCCAAACACAAAGAAATCAAAAAGGGGGAAAACTTCTGATGCTTTGGTACAAAGTATAGATATTGCACCAACCATGATGACTATGGCAGGCGTGGCTATTCCAGATACGTACCAAGGTAAAAACCTAACGCACCTTTTAGCCGGAGAGGAAGAAGAAGTTCGCCCTTTTCTATATACCGAGAATTTATGGTCTACCCAGTTTGGTAACCCTAGATGCGAGTCTGTTCAAGACCACGAATGGAAATACATTCGGTATTATAAGAACGAGAATTTTTCGGCCTTAAAAAAGATAGCGACAGCTAAAGCCATGGGTATAAATACCAGTGCAATGCTTTATAAGGTTCACGATCCGGACATTGCCGTATATCGTGATTATGCAGACGGACCTTTAAACGGTGAACCAGCGGTTTATGAAGAATTGTTCAACCTGAAAAAAGACCCAAAAGAAACCACTAATTTAGCTTCTGATGCTTCTAACAAGAGTAAATTAGAAGAGTTGAGAAAAGTCTGGAAAACAGAAATCACCAATGCTAGAGGTACCGGATTTCCTAAAGTTCTTAGGTATACTTCGGATAGCGAAGGAGAGCGCGGTGTTATAATAGAACCGAAATAATAACTCATTGTAAAAAATTACCATCAGTTTAAAAAATCATAAAATCATGAAAGGAATTAAAGGAATAAAAGGTTCTTTTTTACTGATTTGTTTTTGTGTATTTGCACAAACAAATGCTCAAAAGCATGCAGGTGTAACCAGTAAAGACTGGGGGACCGCAAATGGTAGAAACGTAATTTTATACACTTTGGTAAATGCGAATGGCATGGTAGTAAAACTCACCAATTTTGGAGGTACTATTACCTCTATTATGGTACCTGACAAAAATGGTGTATTTGAGGATGTAGTACTCGGTTTTGACACTTTAGAACAGTACACTGCGGAGCACCCTTGCTTTGGAGCTACCATAGGAAGGGTTGCTAACCGTATTAGAAACGGTAAATTTACGATTGATGGAACTACCTACGAACTCTCAAAAAATAGCGATGTACACTGTCTACACGGTGGTAACGAATTTGACCGTGTGGTCTGGGATTCAAAAATTGTAGCTAACAAACTGGGGCCTTCTATTAGATTGCAACATATCTCAGCAGATAATACCATGGGGTTTCCTGGTAATTTAGAGAGTTACGTCACGTATACTCTGACTGATGACAATGCTATTGAAGTGCATTATGAAGCCACAACGGATAAAGCTACGCATGTGAATATGACCCAGCACAGCTATTTTAACCTTAATGGCATGAAAGACAAAATCTATGACCATATCCTAAAAATAGATGCTGACAAATACACTGAAATCGATGAAGAAATTATTCCTACAGGAAAATTAGGTACTGTAAAAGGCACAGATTGGGATTTAACCACTCCAACTCCAATAGGCAATAACATTCACAAGCTGAACTTTAACGGGTATCATTACAATTATATTTTTAATAAACCTGTTGGGGAATTAAAAGAAGTAATAGAAGTAGTAGAACTTAAATCGGGTCGGACAATGACTATTTCAACTACGCAACCAGGGGTTCAATTTTATTCCGGCAATGCCATAGGAGATGCCTTAACAGGGAAAAACAATATAAAATATGCCAACCATATGGCATTTTGTTTGGAGACTCAACATTTCCCGGATACTCCCAATCACGAGAACTTCCCTTCTACGCTATTGCTTCCTGGTGAAAAGTACGATGAAACTGCTATTTTTCATTTTGGGGTAACTGAATGAGCATTGATTATTCAATAGTGGGAAAAACTAAAAATATGAGATAATTATAATAGCTAAGGTTATAAATGTTAGTCCCATAGTTAGTATAGTTTATTCAATTTTAGGTCGCATACTGAGTGCATACATGCGCAAATTCCTTTTTTTATCCATTCATTGGCTGTGCTATTCATTCAATTCTATTAAAGATTAAATTGTACACTATACCAGACAGATTTATTAAGGACAGATGTTCTCGATAACAATTCTCATTAAAATAAAAAACCGCTTCAATTTTACCAAGTTGAAGCGGTTTTACCTAAACAATCAAAACACTACTAACAGTCTTAATTAAGGCCGATTATCATCTACTTGAATTGTATAATCGTCATAATAAACATCACTTATTCCTGCTGGTACAGGTTGAATACGTACCGTTCCGTTAGAGGTTGCTGCGGCTATAAAAGTAAATTCTACCAATTGCCATGTACCCAACTCATCATCTACATCGTTCCATTGATCATTAACTTGCTGATCGCCAAAATAATGTTTTGCGAACGCGGTATTTGTAGTGCTGCCCAAATACCTTTTGAACTTTACCCTATAAACCACCCCAGCTTCAAAGGCAAAAGTTCCGCTGGTTACCGTGTTGGGTTTATTACCATCGGGAGCCGACAAACGCAAAACATTTCCAGAAGGCACTACTCCTGAAACTACATCAGGTGTTGGTGCAGCAACAATTTCAGCAGCTCCGGTTCCATTAGAACCCGTATTCATCCAATCTGTATCTATTGCATTTTCGAACATACCAACCTCACCTAAAATATTATCTTCATTTGCCACAACCGCATCTGGACCAAAATCTACAAGCTCGCCGGCACCAACAGAAACAATATCCCCTGGACCTGCATATGAAATCGTAATCTCATCATCTCTGTATAGTTCTTCTCCAAGCATTATTCTTAAGGTAGACGCATCAACAGCATCAGCTTCAACCGAACTCACTATTGCATCAACACCGTTTACCATGGCCGAAAAGCCCATTGTAGCATCTGCAGAAGCCGTTATGGATGCAGGATCCAACTCTTGATCAAAAGACACCAAAATAGCATCGTCTTCCGTTACTTTTTGAATTGTACCTACCCTATTGACCGGAATAGGTACATATACCTCAACAGGCACGCTGCTAAAAGCTTCAAGTACACGTTCATCTACGGACTGTAATGTAGAACTACCACCATCATAAGATACAGTAACCGTATTGGTCGCATCCGTACCTTCCAATTGGGTATCCAACGTTAGTACAAGTACATCCAAATTATCAGGGTTTTGAGCTACTGATGCAACTGACCTAGCCACACCATTAACCTCTACCATAAAGTTGGTAGATACATCTTCCGTTAGCGCTATCAATTTTGAGCTTAAAGGAATTTCAATGGTATTGTCCGCCAATTCAAACACATCTCCCGATTGTTCCAAGGCTTCGTCCAAAGCGGTAATATTAAATACTACGGGAATATCATACCTCTCTTCGTCTGCTTGGACGGTTTCGGTTCTATCTCTCTTGGAAATCAGACGACCTTCAAACTTCCCAATTCGCTTATTGAAATTAAGCGTATCAATCGTTTTTTCCTCGTTAACATTTATGATGTTTTCCTCATCCTCTTCATTTTCTTCAATCGTATGAATTGTCCATACCGTAGTGGTTGGTCTAGAGGTATTGTTGGACCGACTTAAATCTTCAAAAATCAGTTCATCACCAAACTTTACATCGATTACTTCCTGAGTTTTAAAGTCGATTTTATTCCCTCCTAAAGTCCTAATCTCCATATCTGCCACAATAGTATCATAGACATCAACCATAATAGTATAATCTAAAACCCAAGCCGCACCTTTTTGTACGGTTCTTAACGTGTCAAAGATTGATGAGTTAGTTTCAACATCCCACCCAGTAGGTAAAACAAACTCCGTATACTCCTCATATTCATTATGCAGTTTTATGGGAGTAAGTGAATCGCCTTTGGTAAACAGTACATGTACCGTTCGTTCATCTGATACCATACCTGCACCTTCAATTATGCTCGACTCAAAACTATCTGCTTTAGTAGGTAGAGGTCCCTTTAGAAAAAATGTTCCTTCCGGTATGGTCCACTCATGTTTAGTGGTACCATTGGACAGGTCCATAAAGGACCCATAATTGTTTATATCTAAATCCTTAACAACCGCTGTACCCCATGTTGTTGTAAATGCGGCATCTACAAAGGTATTTGGTGCTATGTACTCGTCATCATCTTCACAGCCAACTATAATCAGCAGTAAAAAAAGAAACCTAATACTATATTTTATATCTCTCATTTTCTTTTGTTTAGATTTGATTTATTGAACAAACTCGTCCCAATTAAGGTTAGAATCAATTTCACTTTGTGGCATTGGCAAGTATGCATGTAAGTTTTCATTAAACTTCTGCGCTCCCACAACAGCATCTTGAACTTCTGGAGGTTGATTAAAGACTTTTTTACCCTCATAAGTGGTAGGCTCTTCTCCCGAAACAGTTAAAAAACACTTAAATCTAGTACCATGTTTACCATTAAGGTTTTTCTCATAATGCCAGTAATCGTACTTTATTGAAGCTAAATGTTCCAGTTGCTCTTTAAACTTTCCCCAACGTCTTAAATCTGTAGCACGGTCTCCTTCTAAAGACAACTCTAAAGGTCTTTCCGTAAAACGTAAATGCTCCATCAAGTTCTGGACAGTAACTGGCTGTTGCCCGTTGGAAGAATCAAAATCTATGTCATCCATGTAAGTAGTTTCCAAGTTATTGAACTCCGCCCCAGCTTCGGAAGCCTTTCCTAGCAAAACTAAGTGTGAACGCTTTCTAACCCTGTTGATATACTTTAATCCTTCGGGTAGATTTCCCGATTCTAGCATACATTCCGCATACATTAAGTACACATCCGCCAAACGAATGACCGGAATGTTTATTCCAGAACGGTTATTCATCAATGTAGACCTATCTTCTCCTGCACCACCACCTATAGTGTTCCAATGCAAGAATTTCTTGAACATATTAACACGGTTCCTAGCAAAAGGAGCAACCCCCGTTGCATTACCGTACTCACCGTTTATTGCACCATACATTGGCGAATCCGGGTCATCTACTTGCCCCATACAATCCCCCATTCTTTTGCTGTACAAACGCATACGGTCTTCAGTACCTATAATTTCCCCGTTTTCATTATATACATCTGCTCCCACATTAATATTTGCAGGGTCTGCAGGATCAATCTTATCTGCTCGGTACTTCATGGCCAACCATGAACTTGGTTGAATATTAGCGTTAAAAACAATATAGGTAATGTTTTGAGCCAATGACTCTTCACCCGTAGTTTCAAGATTAACATTGGTGGTATAATTAATTTCAAAAATAGATTCCGAGTTAAACTCCGCTATTCCCGTTACCGTAGTTGCAATATCTTCTGCTAATGCATAATTATAATTCTCTATTACATTTTTAAAGTAACCTTCGGCATTTTGAAAATCATTCTCTGCCAAGTAACTTTTACCCATTAATGCTTCACATGCTCCCGCAGTAATACGTCCTAAATTATTGCTGCCATAAGACTCCCAATCTGCATATGTAGTTGGCAAATTGTCCATCCCATATTGTAAATCATCACGGTAAAAAGCTTGCACGGCTTCAGAAGAAGACAATGCCTTCTGAAATTCCTCAAAATCTTTTGGAACCGAACTTACCAATGGCACATTACCTTCATTAAAGCTGGCGTTCAATACATAATAGAAATACCCTCTTAAAGCTCTTGCTTGTGCATATACCCGTAACCCTTCTTCCTCAGCTGCCTCTGTGGTATAATCTACAGCCAAGCGCTCATAATTTTCTATGACTTGGTTGGCTCTAAACACACCTAAGTAAAGTGCATTCCATTTGTTCTCTACGTACTTGGTATTTGCCGTAAAATCCTGAAAATACATCTCATCTGGTCTAGTTGCCTGTCTGTAACCACTTGGTACCGCTAAATCTGTACGTACAGATTCATTTTGAATACCCAATACATCATTATTTTTTAATGCGCTATAGACCGAGTTCAACCCTTGATTAAGTTGTGAATTATTCTTCCAGAAACTTTTAGTGGTCAAGGAATTTGGATTTGTCTGATCCAAAAAATCATCGCTACATGCCTGAGAAACTAATACTAGCATGCACAACGCCATAGCTCTCCTACAGAGGCTATTCGCTGTTCTCATTTTTATTTTATGTGTTTTTTTCATCTTTCGTTGTGTTAGAATTGTAATTGTAGGCCCACTTTATATTGTGATGTTACAGGATATGTACCTTGGTCAATACCTCTACTACTAAACCCATTGTTACCTACCTCTGGATCAAAACCTGAATAGTTGGTAATGGTTAATAAATTTTGAGCTTGAACATAAATCCTAAGCTTTCCTATCTTCATTTTATCCGTAAGTTTTGACGGTAACGAATACCCTAGGCTAATATTCCTGAGTCTAATAAAAGAACCATCTTCCAGGAAATAATCCGAAGCATCTCTATACGAATTAGTATTGGGAGAACCATCATAATATGGAATATCCGATAGTGGATTAACAACCGTCCATGAGTAATAAATATCTGCATGGGTACCCGATTGGTAGGCATATGCCTTACTACCGTTCATTACTTCTGCTCCTTGAGAACCGTACCAGTTCATAGAAAAATCCACTCCTTTATAATTGGCTCCAAAATTGAAGCCCATATTAAAGTCTTCTGAACCACTACCCTTGTATACTTTATCATCCTGATCAATCTTACCATCACCGGCATCTGGAACACCATCATCATCTGTATCTACGGTAAGTTGGTCTACATATCTTAATTGTCCCAAAGAAGCTGCAGGATCAATTTCTTTGTAAGCTTCAAGTTCCTCTTCTGTTTTGATAATTCCATCCGTCTCACGCAAGAAAAAGGCAGCCGCCTCATAACCTTCTCGTATTACACTTACCAATTCTCTAGGACCTCTTTGCGAGATATAACTGTTATCTAAGAATATAACAGGATTATTAGGACTTGTTTTGGTTACCAAGTTCACGTTTTTTGCATAGGTTAAACCCATGTTCCAATTGAATCCTTTTTTACCGTAGTGATTGAATTTAAGAGCCATTTCATGACCGGTATTTCTCATATCACCAATATTTAGGATACTACTTCTGTTTGATCCAAAAACACCTGTCGAAGGAGGGTTTACAACTCCGAATAACAAATCTTTCTTTTCACTTACGTACACATCATTAGAGAAAGTAAGCTTGCCGTTAAAGAAGGCTAGATCAACCCCTAGGTTTCGCTCTTTGGAAGTTTCCCATTTTACATTTTCGTTCGCATACCTTTCTTGGGTTGTTCCCAAGGCCGGTGTTTCTGTGGTAGAGTTTAAACTGGGGTCTACATCGGCACTTCCAAATACATAATCTTGCCCTAGATCAACAACTGCCTGGTTACTATAAGAAGCAAATCTATCATTACCTGTAGTTCCGTAACCCACTCTAATTTTAAATGAATTGACGGTTTCTTTAATAGGCTCCCAAAAAGCTTCATCGGAAACATTCCAACCTAAAGAGGCACTAGGAAACCAACCCCATCTGTTTTGTGGGCTAAATTGAGATGAACCATCTCTTCTTATGCTCCCACTAAAAATGTACTTCCCATCATAGTTGTATTGAATTCTACCAAGATAACCGATAAGGGTTCGCGTATAATCCCTTCCATCCGATGTAATCAAATCACCTGTGGTATAACCATCAAAAACCGTAACCGCCGCATCTGCATTATCTCTCTTCTCTGCTCTGAAATATTCATTTTCAGTCTTCTCTAAGGAATTTACCAATAATACGTTTAGGTCATGCTTTCCAAATCGCTTATGGTAGTTCATCATGCCTTCAAACGTCAATTTATTATTGTCCGTAACTGAGGTCTGAATCAAAGAAATATCCCATGGGTTTGGTGGTATCAAATCTCCAGCGGTATTATAAACATCTAATCTTGGTATGATACGCACGCCTTTGTCATGGGAAAAGTTGGCACCTCCCCTAGCCGTAAATTTTAAGGATGGCGTTGCATCAAAATCAATTTGGATATTGGCACCGTTACTGGTACCATCTCTCACCTCTTTGGTATTCAAGTTTCTAGCTACACCTCCCAGGTTTCTAATAGGTCCTATTCCACCTGGCTCGTCAACATCATCTTCTGTAACATCTGTAAGCTCCGTTTGTCCTAATTCTATATCTGGTTGAAAAGGCTTGTATTCCAATATTTTATTGAAAACTCCGTAATTTGGCAGTGTTTTCTCATCTCTTTTAAAGGTTAGTCCTGTCGCTATTTTCCAATTTCCTTTTGTAAACTGTGTGTTGGACCTAATATTAAATCGACTATAATCCGAATTGATCATAATACCTGACTGATCATAAAAACTGGCGTTGAAGTTATACGTCAACCCATCTTTACCACCTGATACATTAATAGAATGGTTTTGAATAGGTGCCAAATCATTCAGAATTAAATCTTCTAGTGACGTATCATTCGTGAACCAAGATCTATTTCTGTGAATTTCCGCATTTACACCACCTTGCACTTTACCGCTGGACTGCGCTCCACGTAGCATATCCATATACGTAAGTTGGTACGAAGACATAAGCGGCGTTCCCGATGTAATATCCTGCACCCCATACTCAGAGTTTACGCGAATATCCATCTTACCAACTTTACCTTGTTTGGTAGTAATTAGGATTACACCGCCAGCACCACGTGTACCATAAATAGAAGCAGAAGCGGCATCTTTCAATACATCTATAGATTCAATTTCACTGATGCTTAATTGTGGATCACTATTATAAGGAATACCATCAACCACATAAAGTGGACCATTTTGCCCGTCTAAAAGGGAACTGAAACCACGAATAAGAATGTTAGCCTCCTCGCCTGGTTGCCCAGAACTGGCGGTAATATTTACACCCGCAATCTGGCCCTGCAATGCAGTACCAATATCTGACGTGGTGGTCTTGGCCAATTCTTCAGATTTTACTTGCACTACAGCACCCGTAAGTTCCTTTTTGCGCTGGGTACCATACCCTACTACAATAACCTCATCTAGTTCAGAGGCATCTTCCTCCAAACTAATATTTAAACTTGTTTTACCTTTAATGGCAATTTCTTTGGTTGCAAAACCAATGTAACTAAAGATAAGTACATCTGTAGACTTGGCATTAATTGTATACAGACCGTCAAAATCCGTAACGGCACCCGTTTGTGTTCCTTTCACTACCACGCTTACTCCTGGTAATGGCGCGCCGTCCGCAGAGACCGTTCCCGAAACGGAAAGCTCCTGCGCACTAGCAAAACCAAAGCACAGCCCCAACATGAGCGTCATGAGCTTCAGCCTAGATTTTCTGATTAATAGCAGTTTGTTTTTCATACATTCTCGTTGTTAAAGTTTAGTTAAACAAATGTTCGTTTTTTATTTCAATCAGGTAATGACATATGATTTGATCCTTAGGCCAAATGATTAATAAGGAAAACTGGATGTGCCGTATATGGTTAACCAACAAGTTTTTAAGAAGGAGGCATTTCAATAAAAAAAGATGCAATCCAATATCTGGTAGTGAGGCATACATGTAAGTTGACAGAAAAGCTAAGCTAAACAAACGTTAATATTATGTTAGCAAAGGCATGCGGGCCGTATGACCCATAAAATGACATTGTAAAAAGAAGAGCTATTCTTATTTTAAAAAGTACAAAAAACGCGAGTTTATACTAACCCCCCTCTAACAGGGCTTTATCAATTCAAAAACACACCTTATTAATCATATGTTTTATTATCAAAACCATTTACTCTGCTTCAAATCTTAGTTTTATCTTACATTGTTATCTTAAATGAGCTAGACTATTTCAGTATACGCTTTATATAGAATAAATGTAACCCCCAAACCAAATCGCAATCACTAATTCATTTTACTTAATGATCGTAGTACCAAAAAAAATAAAATCAATTTATTTCTTCTCTCTCATATGCTTGGGTATTCTAACCAATGTATTTGGGCAAAATCAAATTTCGTTTCAACATATCTCTACAAAAGATGGTCTATCACAAAGTGATGTAAATACTATTTATCAGGACAAATTAGGGTTCATGTGGTTTGGAACCCATGATGGAATCAACAAATATGACGGTTATGAATTCACGGTATACAATCTTGATGATAATGATCCTGACAGTATAAGTAGCAACCTTATTTTTGACATTGCAGCAGATGACGAAGGCAATCTGTGGATTGGAACCACCGGAAACGGACTAAACTTTTTTAATGTAACTACAGGTAAATTTACCCAATACATACACGATAAAGATGATCCAACAACCATTTCAAGTAATCATATTACCAAGGTATTTATTGATAGTAAGAAAAGGCTATGGGTAGGAAATAAAAATGGTCTTGACAGATTAGATCTTAATACTATATCTGAGGGAATTGAATTTGAACATTTCAACTCTGAAATTAGTTCTCCTATTCCTAAATATGACGGTTCTTTTATAAGTTCTATATATGAAGATAAAAAAGGCGGGCTTTATGTGGGAGGTAAAGCCGGACTCTATAAACTAAGGAAAGATGGTAAGGGCAAAGACTTTTTTGCCAATGTTACCGAAGAAATAGGCTTACCCAAAACAACTATTAGAAGTATTGCCGAAGATGCAACAGGGCGTCTTTTTATTGCCACTAGTAGAGGGCTTTATTATCAAACTTTAGGGGCAGAAACAGGTTTTGAACAGTTTCATAAAGGTACATTTGGCAATATTCTTCTTGATAAGGACAATCATATTTGGGCAGGATCAGATCGTGGTCTTTTCTACTTTGAAAATTTTACGGATAACAAACCACCGGTATTTTTAAGGCAGTTCCAGTATGATTCAAAAGACCCTTCAAGTTTAAGTAAAAACATTGTAAGGTCTTTGTTTATGGATGATACGGGTATCATCTGGATAGGGACAAATGGAGGTGGTATAAATATATTTGACCCAAAAAGAAAACAGTTTAAAAACGTTAGAAATACTTCTGACCCAAATAGTTTGAGCTATGACAAAATCAGGTCTATTTATGAAGACAGTAATAGTACATTATGGATCGGCACCGAAGGTGGCGGGCTAAATATGCTCACAAAAGACAATGACAATGGCTCATACAAACACTTTGAACATTTTAACTCGCTTTCAAAGATTTTTGCCATAGAAGAAACTAAGATTGGAAAAAAACCAATTTTAATGATTGGTACCGAAGGGTTTCCCGGACTCTACTTTTTAGATATCTCTAATCCAAAAAAGATTACAGAAGCCACCTTAACAAAAACAGATTTAAACAATGGCGTTTTCAGCCTTTTGTCGGACTCAAATGAAAATTTGTGGGTGGGCACCTATAATACCGGTATACACCGCTGGATAAAAACCGATACTGTAGGTCATTTTAAAAAACAATCTTTTGGTCATTACCCCGGAAAAACGAATTCCGTTTCCAGTAATATTATCAGAAACATACTGGAAGACCACAATGGAAACATATGGTTGGCTACCGGTGACGGACTTTGTGTACTTACCTCCAAGGAGAAGTATAAGAAAAGACCAAAATTCAAGGTGTACAAACATGACCCTACTAATCCAAAATCCATTAGTCACAATTATATTCTTTCATTGTACGAAAGCCTATCCGGGGTCATATGGGCAGGAACATTTGGTGGTGGCTTAAATAAATACATACCTGGCACAGATGAAAATCCAGCAACTTTTGAGCACTACTCCACATTAAATGGCTTACCTAACAATGTTATAAAAGGTATTCTTGAAGATAGTAATCAAAACCTTTGGTTATCAACTAACAAAGGGCTTTCCAGTTTTGACCCTGAAAAGGAAATATTCAAAAACTACAATTCAAGTGACGGTCTACAAGACAATGAATTCCAAGAGCTTGCCTGTCTAAAAAGAGCAGATGGAGAAATGTTGTTTGGAGGTATCAATGGTTTCAATGCTTTCTATCCAGATGAAATTCAAGAAAACAAATATCCGGCTAAAACTGTAATCACAGATTTGCTAATTTCTAATAAATCCGTTGAAATAGGTGAGGAAATAAATGGCAAAGTTGTTTTAGAAAAGAACATCAGCAAAAGCAAGAAAATTGAATTAAAGTACGGTAACAACAACTTTTCTTTTGAATTTGCGGCACTACACTACGCTGCACCTGCTAAAAATCAATATGCCTACAAACTAGAAGGTTTTGATACCGATTGGACAGAGACAACCTCCAAGAAAAGATATGCCACTTATACCAATTTAAAACCCGGCGACTATGTTTTTAAAGTAAAGGCAAGCAATAATGATGGCATATGGAATTCGAAACCTACTACCTTGAACATACATATTATTCCGCCATGGTACCTTACCTATATTGCATACGTTTGCTATGGTTTGTTGTTTTTAGGGCTACTATGGTTGTTCTGGAGGTATACTTTTATTAGAACTTCGGAAAAGCACCAATTGGAACTGGAATCTGTTGAACGTGAAAGGTCTGAAGAATTACAGCGCATGAAATTGGAGTTTTTTACCAATATTTCACATGAATTCAGAACACCTTTAACCCTCATAAAAGGGCCTCTAGAATATGTGCAAAAAAATGTATCTACTCTTGATCAGAAATCGCTTAAAGAGCAATTAGGGTTAATGCAAAAAAATACCAATTATTTATTGCGCTTAGTGACCCAGCTATTAGATTTCAGAAAGATTACCCAAGGAAAGATGAGGCTCGTTATGAGAAATAGCGATATAACAGCGTTTATACGTGAAGTTGCTGAACCCTTCCAATTTATGGCGCACAAACAGTCAATTAATTTTGAAGTTGATTCCTCTACGGACTCTATAATAACTTGGTTTGACCATGAAGCCTTAGAAAAAATAATGAACAACCTGCTTTCCAACGCTTTCAAATTCACCGAAGCCGGTGGTCATATCAAAGTAAAAATATCAGAAGATATTGTTGACGGAAAGAGCGAAGTGGTCATTAAAGTAAAAGATTCGGGAATTGGCATGCCGAAAGCAAAAATGTCTAAAATATTTGAACGTTTCAATTCGGCTAAAGAAGGCGAAAAGAACCATAAAATAAACCCTGAAGGCATTGGTATTGGGCTTTCGTTTACCAAAAACCTGGTAGAGCTCCACCAGGGGCGTATTCAAGTTTTTAGTAAACCGGACAAGGGTACCAAGTTCATAGTGCGTTTACCACAAGACAAAGAAGCATACACCAATATAGATGAAATTAGTTGTAAGGACGTTTCAGATAATGATTTTCTAGTGCGTTCTTCTGAAACAGAGTCATTTGCTATTGGTCTAAATGACGACCTCATTGATGAAGGCATGTCCAAAACAAGACCTAAACTACCTGTTTTATTAGTGGTAGATGATAATCCAGATATTCGTACATTCATAAGTAAAATTTTAGGGAACACCTATACTATTTACCAAGCTGAAAACGGTAAGAAAGGGCTAGAAATAGCTAAAAAGGTTATACCCAACATTGTTATTTGTGATATAGTAATGCCTATAATGGATGGTATTGAGTTTTCCCGCAACTTAAAGAGTCAGCCAGAAACAAGCCATATTCCCATAATAATTCTAACTGCAAAATCTTCTCAAGAAATTGAGTTAAAAAGCCTTGAATTGGGTGTTGATGAATATTTACGAAAGCCTTTTGATTTTGAACTTTTAAAACTTAAGCTTTCAAATATAATTAAGCGAAGAGAGCACCTAAGAAAACGTTTCAATCGAAAAATCACAGTTCAGCCCAGCGAAATTGCAGTGACCTCTATGGACGAAAAATTCCTGAGCCAAGCCATAGAAATCGTTGAGAAACATATGATGAACACCGATTTTAATGTAGAAATGCTCGTAAAAGAAATGGGGCTTAGCCGAAGTACACTTTACCTAAAATTTAAAGAACTTACAGGTCTGTCCTCAAGTGAGTTTATTAGGAGTATTCGTCTAAAACGAGCAGTGCAGTTCTTTAATAAAAGTAATTATTCCGTAAAAGAAATCATGTACAAAACAGGTTTTAGCACAGCTTCTTACTTCTCTAAATGCTTTAAAAAACAATTTGGGATGGTACCTAGCGAATACGTAAAACAAATTAGCAAGAAGAAAGAATCTGCTGACTCCTAAAAAAATGTTGAAAGGTTCAATGAACACTATTCTGTTAATACACCATTTTTTATGTACACGAGATCAATAAGTATCCAAAATACACTTTAAGTCATGATTTAGTATATTTACAATGACATTATTCACCACAAATAATTTAACTCCAAAAATTAATCCTTTGAAAAATTTAACGCTTGCCCTTATTACGGTATTGCTATTCTCTTGCAAGGCCGAAAAGAAAGAAATACCGCTTTCTAAACCCAATGTAGTTTTCATTTTTGCCGATGATATGACCTACTCGGCCATAAATGCCCTGGGAAACAAAGAAATTAAAACTCCTAATCTAGATAAGTTGGTTCATAACGGAACCACTTTTACACATGCCTTTAACATGGGAGGATGGAACGGTGCTATTTGTGCGGCTTCCCGTGCCATGATTATTTCTGGTCGTAAGCTATGGGAAGTAAATGAATTTCGTGAAAACTGGAGTAATGGTAAAGAGTTTGACAAAACTTGGGGTAAACTCATGGAAGGTGCCGGATACGACACTTATATGACCGGAAAATGGCATGTTGATGCCAAAGCCCAGAATGTTTTTCAAAACGTGGTTCATACACGACCTGGAATGCCTGGTGATGCATGGGCAAAAGAGCTAACTGGCTCTAAATTCTCAAAATTGAAAGAAAACGGACTTAAACCTGCTGATATTATGCCTATTGGCTATAACAGGCCGCAGAACGAAAATGACACTACGTGGACGCCAACCAATATGAAGCACGGTGGATTCTGGCAAGGTGGCAAACACTGGAGCGAAGTTTTAAGAGACGATGCCCTTGGGTTTATAGACCAAACCAAAACAAGTAAAAACCCTTTCTTTATGTACCTAGCTTTTAATGCTCCCCATGACCCAAGGCAGGCGCCAAAAGAGTTTGTAGATATGTATTCTTTAGATGATATAACCATTCCTGAAAGCTTCCTTCCCCTCTACCCTTACAAAGATGGCATGGGCAACGGACCTAGTCTTAGAGATGAGGCACTGGCGCCCTTTCCTAGAACAGAATTTGCCGTTAAAGTACATACCAAAGAATACTATGCCCTTATAACTCACTTAGATTTCCAGATTGGAAAAATTATAGAGGGATTGGAAAAAACAGGCAAGATGGATAATACCTATATCATCTTCACGGCCGATCACGGTTTAGCGGTTGGGAAACATGGTCTAATTGGGAAACAAAGTCAATTTGACCATAGTATACGGGCTCCTTGGATGATTGTGGGACCAAAAATCCCTAAAGACAAAAAAATTGATGCCGACATCTATCTACAAGATGCCATGGCCACAAGTTTAGAATTAGCTGACATCAAGAAACCTGAATATGTCTTTTTTAATAGCGTCTTAGACCTTGTAAACGGTGATAGGAAAGAAAGCCACTATGATGTTATCTACAACGGTTATATAGATTTACAACGTATGATTCGTAAGGATGGTTATAAGTTGATTCTATATCCAAAAATGGATGTAGTTTTACTTTATGATTTGAAAGCAGATCCAAAAGAAATGAATGATTTAGCTGCAAACCCAGAATACCAGGAAAAAGTAGATACTATGTTCGCAGAGTTGATGAAACTCCAAAAAGATATGGAAGACACTCTAGATATTAGCAGCGTACTCAAAAACTACAGAGCAAAGAAATAAAATACCTTTACTGAGTACACCTACTAAAACAGCCCTGTTCATATTCATATAAACAGGGCTGTTTCTTTGCTTAGAATGCAAGGAAGAAAGTCTCCGACCATACCCTAACTTAAGGCATGAACATAAAAAAAGTGCACCAACTATGAACGATTGATGCACTTAAACTAACACAAAAAAACAATCTTATATAGAGCTTTACATTAAATTGAAATCTCTAACACATGGGCATACTCACCGGATTTTTTACCTAAT